>JBASTF010000632.1:0-3360 GCA_049274755.1 Rubrivivax sp.
GCGCCCGTCGCTGGCCTACCGCCGCGCCCATGCCGAGGGTGCACGCTGGTCCATCCGCCCGCGCCTGGTGGCCGATCTACAAGCCGCCGCCGTGCCGCAAGACCAGGCGCTGCTGCTGATCGCCGACGACGACACCGTCGTGCGCCTGGCCGCGCTGGACCTGCAGGAGGCTGGCTGGTCGCACATCACCTGGACCCGTGCCGCGGACACCGCCGCCTGGCCGCAGCAGGCCACGCCGCAGTGGCCCAGCGATGCCGATGCCATCGACCACTTGTTCTTCGTGCACGACCGCCACGACGGCAACCTCGATGCGGCGCGGCGCTACCTGGCCTGGGAAACGGGGCTGATCGCGCAATGCGCGCCCGACGAACTGGCGGTGTTCCGCCTGCCGGTTGGCGGCAACCCTGCATAAGCATGCTCCCAAGCTTTCGTTGTCGTGTGGCCAGCGGGCCGGCAGCATCACGTTTCCCGTTGCCCCCCATGCGCTTCATGACCCTGTCTCTCCGCCGCCGCGCCATCACCGTTCTGCTGACCAGCCTGGCCCTGGCCACGGCCCATGCCGATGCCACGCTGGAGCGCATCAAGCAGCGCGGCAAACTCAGCATCGGCATCGTCGCCAGCGGCGGGCCTTTCGGTTCCATCGACCCGGCCACGCAGCAGTTCATCGGCTGGAACGCCGAGCTGGCACGTGACCTCGCCAAGCGCCTGGGTGTCGAGGCCGACCTGGTGCAGGTGCAGCCTTCGAACCGCGTGCAGTTCCTGCAGCAGGGCAAGGTCGACCTGCTGATCGCCTCGATGGAATACAACGCCGACCGCGGTGAGATCCTGGGCCATGCGCCGACGCCGTTCTACCGTGTCGGCGGCACGGCCGCGGTGCTGAAGAGCAGCGGCATCAAGACCTGGGACGACCTGCGCGGCAAGGCCGTCTGCGCTTCGCAAGGCAGCAGCTACGTGAAACCGCTGCAGGACCAGTACGGCGCCCAGGTGCGGGGTTTCAAGTCCTCGGCCGAATCGCTGCTGGCGCTGCGTGGCGGCCAGTGTGTGGCGGCCGTGCACGACGCCACGCTGATCCACCCGCTGCTGCGCACGAACACCGCCGAATGGGGTGACTACGCGGCGCCGATCGCCGGCGAGATCCTGCCCGCGCCCTCGGTCGTGTGGGCCCGCAAAGGCGAGGCCGACACCATTGCCGCCGTCGACAAGGTGGTGCAGGAATGGCACCGCAGCGGCTGGCTGATCGCCACCGAAAAGCGCCTGGGCATCACGCCGGCGCAGCCGCTGCTGCCCGAGCTGCAGACACGCTTCGCAGCCAAGAACCCGAGCTGACCAACCCGGCAAGGCCGAACACGGCTGCGGTGCAGCCGCAGGCGCAGCCTTGCCCCGACAAACCCGAGCACCCACGATGACACCCTCCCTCCCCCTGCTGTTCGCCGCCCTGCTGGCCGTTGCCGGCGCGGCCCAGGCCGACGCCACGCTGGACAAGATCAAGCAGCGCGGCAAGCTCGCCGTCGGCATCGACGGCCCCAGCCCGCCGTTTGGCCTGCTCGACCCCAACAGCGGCAAAACCGGCGGCTACCAGACCGAACTCGCCGCCGACATCGCCAAGCGCCTGGGTGTCGAACTCGAGACCGTGCCGGTCACCGCCGCCACACGTGTGCAGTTCCTGCAGGCCGGCAAGGTGGACCTGCTGATCGCCAACATCCAGTGGACGCAGGAACGCAGCGAGATCCTGTCGTTTGCACCCACGCCCTACGACCTGGTCGGCGGTGCCGCCGTCGTTGCCAAGGCCAGCGGCATCACGAAATGGGAAGACCTGCGGGGCAAGGTGGCCTGCGTTTCGCAAGGCAGCAACTTCGCGAAGCCGCTGGCCGACACCTATGGCGCCGTCGTCAAGGGTTTGCGCGGCATTCCCGAATCGCTGCTGGCGCTGAAGGGCGGCACCTGCGCTGCCTCGGTGCATGTGCAGCCCACGCTGTACCACACGCTGAACGGCCCGACGGCCGCCGAATGGAAGGACTTCAAGCTCGGCACCGTGGACCAGCTGATCCCCTCGCCCACCGTGGTCTGGACACGGCGCGGCGAGGCGGACACGCTGGCCTTCGTCGACAAGGCCATCCGCGACTGGCACCGCAGCGGCTTCCTGCTGGCCACCGCGCGCAGGAACGGCGTGCCCGACGGCGCCTACATCGTCAGCGCCAACCAGCGTGCGCAGCAGGACAAGTACGACGTGGCGCCGAACGACTTCGCCGTGTTCGCCGAGGCGAAGAAACCATGAAGCTGCGCCGCCTCGTCATCGCACTCTCGCTGCTGGCTGCCGGCACGGCGCAGGCCGATGCCACGCTGGACAAGATCAGGCAGCGCGGCAAGCTCGTTGTCGGTGTCGTGCTCTCGGGCCCGCCCTTCGGCAGCATCGACCCGGCGACGCAGAAGCACCTGGGCTACAACGTCGAGCTCTCCGAAGGTGTGGCCAAGGGTCTGGGCGTGGCGCTGGAAACGGTGCAGGTGCAGCCCTCGAACCGCGTGCAGTTCCTGCAGCAGGGCAAGGTCGACATCCTGATCGCCAACATGCAGTGGACGCAGGAGCGCAGCGAGATCCTGGCCTTCGTGCCGACGCCGTTCGAAGAGGTGGGCGGCGCCGCGATTGCGAAGAAGGGCAGCGGCATCGGCAAGTGGGACGACCTGAAGGGCAGGCCGGTCTGCGTTTCGCAGGGCAGCAACTTCACGAAGCCGCTGGCTGACCTGCATGGCGCGCAGATCCGTGCGTTCCGCGGCCAGCCCGAGTCGCTGCTGGCGCTGCGCGGCGGGCAGTGCGTGGCGGCCGTGCACGTCAGCCCCACGCTGCGCGAGCTGGTGGCCGACAACCCGGACTGGAAGGAGCACGAGATCGTCTCGCCGTCGGACCTGATTCCGTCGCCGTCGGTGATCTGGCTGCGCAAGGGCGAGGCCGATGCCCAGGCCGCCATCGACAGGATCGTCCAGGGCTGGCACCGCAGCGGCTGGCTCATCGAGGTCGGCAAGCGCAACGGCCTGCCGCCGACACCGCTGCTGCAGCAGCTGCACGAGAAGTTCAGGAAGCAGCCGGCCTGACAGGAGCCCCGACGATGGACGAAACCCGTTTCACTGCCGCCAGCCTGCGTGCGCAGACCCAGGCCATGCTGCGGGCCTGGGGCATGCCCGAAGCCCCGGCCGCCACGACGGCGGCGAAGCCGGCATGAGTGCCACGCCGTTGTTGCGACAGCTGCGCGAGCTGCTCGGCCCAGCCCAGGTGCTGACCGACGCGGCCGACACCGAAGGCCACCTGCGCGACCGCCACGGCCGCCTGCACGGGCAGGCGCTGGCCGTCGTGCGGCCAGGCAGCAC
>JBASTF010000633.1:0-4849 GCA_049274755.1 Rubrivivax sp.
CCTGCGCTGGCCGCCGGCGACGACGCCGAAGCGCCGGTCACCGGCCAGTGGGTGCATGCCTATGCGGCCTTCGGCCGGCCGCTGTACGCGGCGGACTTCCGCCACTTCGGCTATGTCAACCCCGACGCACCCAAGCGCGGCACGCTGTACCTGACCAACCCCGACCGCCGCTCCAGCTTCGACAAGTTCAACTACTTCACGCTGAAGGGCCAGGCGCCGGCCGGCGTGATGCACTTCGTGTTCGAGCCGCTGGTCGTGCGTGGCGCCGACGAGCCGATGACGATGTACGGCCTGCTCGCGCAAAGCCTGTTCGTGGCGCCGGACCATTCGTCGGTGACCTTCAGGCTGCACCCCCAGGCGCGTTTTTCGAATGGCGACCCGGTGCTGGCCGAGGACGTGAAACACAGCTTCGAGATGCTGGCCAGCGCCAAAGCCTCGCCGGACTGGCAGAGCCAGATGTCGCCGGTGTCGGCGGCCGTGGTGCTGGACGAACGCACGGTGCGCCTGGACTTCAAGGACCGCAACAACGATGCGATCTTCAAGGTCTGCACCTTCCTGCATGTGTTCTCGCGCAAGTGGGGCCTGCAGACCGACGGCAAACACAAGCCCTTCGACGAGATCGTCGCCGAGCACCCCATCGCCAGCGGCCCCTACCGCATCGGCCGCACCGAGGGCGGGCGCCGCGTCGAGTTCGAGCGCCGCAGCGACTACTGGGGCACCGACGTGCCCACCCGCCGCGGCATGTTCAACTTCGACCGTGTCGTCTACCGCATGTACCAGGACGAGGACGTGTCGGTCGAGGCCTTCAAGGCCGGCGAGTTCGACATCCTGCGCGCCTACAGCGCACGCGTGTTCGCGCGCCAGCACAAGGGGCCGAAGTGGGACGACGGCCGCATCGTCAAGGCCTTGCTGCCCACCGAAACCGTCGAAGCGCTGCAGTCCTACCACCTGAACCTGCGCCGGCCGGTGTTCCAGGACATCCGCGTGCGCGAGGCGCTGGGCCTGAGCTGGGACTTCGAGCTCAGCAACCGCTACAAGACCTTCAAGCAGGCCGACAGCCTGTTCAACAACTCGCCGTTTGCCGCCGAAGGCCTGCCCGGGCCCGGTGAACTCGCGCTGCTGGAGCCTTTCCGCAGCCAGCTGCCGGCCACCGTGTTCGGGCCACCGTACCGCGCACCCCGCACCAACGACGACCCCAACGCGCTGCGCCGCAACCTGCTGAAAGCACGTGCGCTGCTGGAGGCGGCCGGCTGGAAACTCGCGCCGGACGGCAGGCTGCGCAACGCCCAGGGCCAGGCCTTCGAGTTCGAGTACCTGGGGCCGGGCGAAAACACCGTGCGCGAAACCGAGTGGGCACGCACGCTGAGCAAGCTGGGCATCACGCTGAAGATCCGCAAGGTCGACTACGCGCTGTTTGCGCGCCGGCTCGAGGAATACGACTTCGACACGACGACCATCGTCGAAGGCCACTACACGCTGCCGTCGGCGCAGGACTACGTCCGCCTGTACAGCAGCGCGGCAGCCGACCAGAAGGGCAACGACAACTACCGCGGCGTGAAGAGCCCGGCCGTCGACCACATCCTGCAGGCGATGAGCAGCGCGACGACGATGCCCGCGCTGCGCGACGCCTGCCGCGCACTCGACCGCGTGGTGATGTGGAACCACTGGCAGGTGCCGCAGCTGTACGCGGCCAACATCACGATGTCGCACTGGAACAAGTTCGGCAAGCCGGCCAAGCCGCCGCGCTACTTCACCGTCGGCGTGACGATCGACATCGAACCGCAGCTGGCCTGGCCCGAGCTGTGCTGGTGGGCCAAGACCTGAGAACACGATGCTGCGCTACATCCTCCAACGCATCGCGCTGATGCTGCCCACGCTGCTGGGCGTGCTGACGGTGGCCTTCGCCGTTGTGCAGTTTGTGCCCGGTGGCCCGGTGGAGCAGGTGATGGCCGAGGCGCGCAGCCGCAGCGCCAACACCGGTGGCGGCTACCGCGCACGCGGCGACAGCGACGCCAAGCAGATCGAGGCGCTGAAAAAGCTCTACGGCTTCGACAAGCCGGTGCATGTGCGCTACTTCGAGATGCTGGGCAACTTCGCGCGTTTCGAGCTCGGCAACAGCTTCATGCAGAACAAGCCGGTGTGGCAGCTGATCAAGGAGAAGCTGCCGGTGTCGATCAGCCTCGGTCTGTGGACCTTCGTCGTGTCGTACCTGATCTCGCTGCCGCTGGGCATCTGGAAGGCGGTGCGCGAGGGCAGCCGCTTCGACGCCGCCACCACGCTGGCGGTGCTGGCGGGCTATGCGATTCCAGGCTTCGTGCTCGGTGTGTTCCTCATCGTGCTGTTTGCCGGCGGCAGCTTCTGGGACGTCTTCCCGCTGCGTGGCCTGACCTCGGAGAACTGGGCCACGCTGTCGTGGCCGGCGCGTGTGGCCGACTACTTCTGGCACCTGGCGCTGCCGCTGACCTGCCTGGTCATCGGCAGTTTCGCGACGATGACCTTCCTGACGAAAAACACCTTCATCGAGGAGATGCGCAAACAGTACGTGCTGGTG
This sequence comes from Rubrivivax sp., assembly GCA_049274755.1. Taxonomy (GTDB): domain Bacteria; phylum Pseudomonadota; class Gammaproteobacteria; order Burkholderiales; family Burkholderiaceae_C; genus Rubrivivax. The sequence goes on from JBASTF010000633.1 coordinate 2,552, forward strand.
GCGCGCGCCAAGGGTTTGTCGCAGCGGCGTGTGCTGTGGAAACACATCTTCCGCAATGCGCTGATCCCGCTGGTCACCGGCTTTCCGGCGGCCTTCATCGGCGCCTTCTTCACCGGTGCGCTGCTGATCGAGACGCTGTTTTCGCTCGATGGCCTGGGGCTGCTGAGCTACGAATCCATCCTGCGCCGCGACTACCCGGTGGTGCTGGGCTCGTTGTACCTGTTCACGCTGCTGGGCCTGCTGGTGAAGCTGGTGTCGGACGTGGTCTACACCGTCGTCGACCCGCGTGTGCAGTTTGGGGCGGTGGGCCGATGAGCAGCCTGCACCTGTCGCCGAACCAGCGCGCCTGGGCGCGCTTCAAGGGCAACCGCATCGGCTACGTGTCGTTCTGGGTGCTGCTGGCGCTGCTGCTGCTGTGCCTGCTGGCCGAACTGCTGAGCAACGACAGGCCGCTGCTGGCACGCTACGAAGGCCAGTGGAGCTTCCCGGTGCTGAGCAACCCGTCGGAGCGTGCCTACGGCGGCGACTTCGACACGCCCACCGACTGGAAGGACCCCTTCATCACGCAGCAGTTCAGCAAGCCCGGCAACTGGAAGCTGCAGACCTTCAACCCGCATTCGGCCGACTCCACCGACAACTTCGACCGCGCCCCGAACCCGGCGCCGCCGAATGCAACGAACTGGCTGGGCACCGACGAAGCCGGGCGCGACATGGTGGCGCGGCTGCTGTACGGTTTCCGCGTCAGCCTGGGTTTCGGCCTGGCGCTGACCCTGGTGGGCACGCTGATCGGCATTGCCGCCGGTGCGCTGCAAGGCTACTTCGGCGGCGGCGTCGACCTCGGGCTGCAGCGGCTGATCGAGATCTGGGCCTCGATCCCCGAGCTCTACCTGCTGATCATCTTCGCGTCGATCTTCGAGCCCTCGCTGCTGTTGCTGCTGGTGCTGCTCAGCCTGTTCGGCTGGATGGGCTTGTCGGACTACGTGCGTGCCGAGTTCCTGCGCAACCGCGGGCTCGAATTCGTGAAGGCGGCGCGTGCGCTGGGCCTGGGCAACCGCCAGATCATCTGGCGCCATGTGCTGCCGAACTCGATGACGCCGGTCATCACCTTCCTGCCCTTCCGCATGAGCGACGCCATCCTGGCCCTGGTGTCGCTGGACTTCCTGGGTTTGGGCGTGCCGACCGGCGTGCCCTCGCTCGGCGACCTGGTGCGCCAGGGCAAGAACAACCTCGACGCCTGGTGGATCATCGTGCCGACCTTCGTGACGCTGACGCTGGCCCTGCTGCTGCTGACCTTCATCGGCGAAGCGCTGCGCGACGCTTTCGACACACGCAAGTCATGAACGCGCCGCTGCTGCAAGTGAAGCGCCTGCGGGTGCGTTTCGGCGACAGCGTCGTCGTCGACGATGTTTCCTTCGACATTGCGGCCGGCGAAAAATTCGCGCTGGTCGGCGAGTCGGGTTCGGGCAAGTCCATCACCGCGTTGTCGGTGCTGCGCCTGGTGGACAGTGCCAGCACCGAAGGCGCCATCGTCTTCGACGGCGACGACCTGGTCGGCAAGAGCGAACGCCAGATGCGCGGCCTGCGCGGCAGCCGCATCGCGATGATCTTCCAGGAACCGATGACGGCGCTGAACCCGCTGTACACCATCGGCAACCAGATCGGCGAGGTGCTGGAGCTGCACGAGGCCATGCGCCCGAACGCCGCCCGTGCACGTGCCATCGAGCTGCTGGCGCGCACCGGCATTCCCGAGCCCGAGCGCCGCATCGACGCCTACCCGCACCAGCTCTCCGGTGGCCAGCGCCAGCGCGCGATGATCGCGATGGCCCTGGCCTGCAGGCCGCAGCTGCTGATCTGCGACGAGCCGACGACAGCGCTGGACGTGACGGTGCAGGCCCAGATCCTGGCGCTGCTGGACGAGTTGCAGGCCGAGCTGGGCATGGCCTTGCTGTTCATCACGCACGACCTGAACCTGGTGCGGCGCTTCACGCACCGCGTCGGCGTGATGGAGCGCGGCAAGTTGGTCGAGAGCGGCGACACGGCGGCCGTTTTCGCCGCGCCGCAGCACCCCTACACGCAGCGCCTGCTGGCCAGCCGGCCGCAGCGTGTGGTGCAGCCGGTGGCGGCCGACGCGCCGGTGCTGCTGGGAGCCCAAGACCTGGGTGTGGTCTTCAAGCTCAAGCGCGGCTGGTTCGGCCATCTCGACTTCCCTGCCGTGCGCCGTGCCACGCTGCAGCTGCGGCGCGGCGAGACGCTGGGCATCGTCGGCGAATCGGGCTCGGGCAAGACGACGCTGGGCAT
>JBASTF010000634.1:0-1843 GCA_049274755.1 Rubrivivax sp.
GTTCGGCACTGCCGCGTGTGACGGCATGTGCGCCGGCCGCGGCGGCGCGTGTGGCGTGCTGGCGTTCCGGTGCCCGGGGGGTGAGAAGGCTCTGTTCCATGTCGATCGCCCCAGTGTCTGGGGTGCCGCGAGGGTTGGCGGCAACTGTCCCGCAGCAGCGGCAGTGAGCGCTTGCGCCAGATCAAGCCGCAGCGGCGCGCCGCCGTCGCTGGTTTCGGCCACCTGGGCGGCCACGGCCAGCGGCAGGCGACGACAGACTCCTCGCCGCCGACACCGGCCACCAGGTCGCCCGGACGCACCTTGCGCAGCGCCAGCATCACGGCGTCGAGCAACGGGGCCCACAGCGTCGGTGCACCCAGGCCCGGCACCAGGCGGCCGACACAGGCGCCACCGAACAGCATCAACCCGGCGGCGCGCTCCTGCACACCGCCCCGGGGCTGTCGCCCAGCCGGGGTTCAGCCCCGCATGGCTTTCAGCAGGTTCTGCGAGCCGGCGGCCAGCAGCCGCGCGTCCGAGCCCAGCGTCACGAAGTCGAAGCCCATCGCCACGCGGGCCTTGGCCACCGCGGGGTCGCCGTTGTGGATGCCGGCCCGCAGGCCATGGGCCTTGGCGCGTGCCAGGATGTGGGCGATGGCCTCGGCCACCGGCGGGTCCACGTCGTCGAACACCGGCCGGCAGCCCAGCGCCAGCGACAGGTCCGAGGGGCCGATGTAGATGGCGTCCAGGCCTTCGACCGAGAGGATGTCGTCGAGATTGTCCAGCGCCTGCTTGGTTTCGATCATCGCGAAGCTCACGATGGTGTCGTTGGCCGCCGTCGCGTAGTCGGGGCCGCCGTACATCGTGGCGCGGATGGGGCCGAAGCTGCGGGTGCCACGCGGTGCGTAGTGGGTGTAGGCCACCAGCTTCTGCGCGTCGTCGCGGGTGTTCACCATCGGGCAGATCACGCCGTAGGCACCGGCGTCCAGCGCCTTCATCAGCGCGCCGGGCTCCAGCCAGGGCACACGCACCACCGGCACGGTGTTGGTGGTGGAGATCGCCTGCAGCATGCCGACCATGGCCTGGTAGTCGACGATGCCGTGCTGCAGGTCGATGGTCAGCGAGTCCCAGCCCTGCTGGGCCATGACTTCGGCACTGAAGCTGCTGGGCACGGCCAGCCAGCCGTTGACGGCGGCACGGCCGGAGGCCCAGATCGTGCGCAGGCGGTTCTCTCTCATCGCAGGTTCCTCTCAAGGTGAATCGGCTTCGCCGGCACCTTGACCCCCACGGGGGGCGGGCTGGGCGCAGCCCGGCACTGGGGGTGCTCAGATGGCCGACGAGACGGGATGCCCCGTGGCAAAGAAGCTGCGCAGATTCTCCGCCACCCGGTCGGCCATGGCCTGCCGGGTTTCCCGCGTGGCGCTGGCGATGTGCGGCACCAGCACCACGTTGTCCAGCGCAAACAGCGCCTCGGGCACACGGGGTTCGTCGGCGAACACGTCGAGGCCGGCGCCGGCGATGCGCCGCTGCTGCAAGGCCTGCACCAGGGCTGCTTCGTCGACGACGCTGCCACGTGCGACGTTGACGAGGAAACCATCCGGCCCCAGCGCGTCCAGCACCACGCTGTTCACCAGATGCTGCGTGGCCGGCCCGCCGGCGGTGATGATCACCAGGAAATCGGCCCAGCGCGCCAGATCCAGCAGCGAGGTTTCGTGTGCCCAGGGCACACCGTCGACGACACGCCGGCTGTGGTAACGCACCTCCATCTCGAAGCCGCCGGCGCGCAGCGCAATCGTGCGGCCGATGCGGCCCAGGCCCACGAGGCCCAGCTTCGCGCCGCTGACCTTGCGTGCCAGCGGCAGAACGG
>JBASTF010000635.1:0-2237 GCA_049274755.1 Rubrivivax sp.
CTTGTGCAGTGGATGGACAGGACACGGTACGAGTGCCGGGCGCAGCTATGTGCAGTTGGCGGCCGCCCAAGCGAAGGCGGGAGCCTCGTTGGCCCCCGCGCTCAACATTTCACAGGCGTCCACATTCCGCAAACTATGTTGTGCTCCCCATACATGGCCGAACGCGGGCTGGTCTGAGGCCAGCCTTCCGGTAAACGCGAAGGAACATCATGTCCACCACCCATCCACCACTCTGTCCCCTGTGCCCCGGACACGGCGTGCCCCTGGGCACGCTGGGCCGCCTGCGCTGGTACCGCTGCCGTCACTGCGGCATGGACTTCAACCGTCCAGCAGCCGGCCGCCGCGCCCTGAGTCCCCTGCCCCAATGAGAAGGAGTTCACCTTGGATAACTCCACGGCCAAGAACCTGCTGCAGCACGCCGAGCCGATGGCCGCGCTGTCAATCACCCACCTGACCGCGAGCACACGCCAGAAGCTGGCCGCCGATGACCTGTCGGTCAACGCCTACCCCAATGAGTACGGCGGCTTTGTCTATGTCGGCGTGCCGCGCTACAGCGTGCCCACCGAACCCGATCTGGCCGCGATCTTCGACGTGGCCGAACAGGCCGGCATCGTCTGGCTGAAGTTCGACAGCGACGCCGCCGGCATCGACGGCCTGCCGATCTACGAGGGCGAAGACCCGATCTCGTGAGGCCGCCAGGCTGAAGCACCGAAGCACCACGCCACCGACCGGTGGCCCCCAAGCCCCGCAGGGCGCTGCGCCGCAAGGCCGGCGCCCTGCTTCATTTGGAGCAATCACATGCACACACTTCCGGAGGTCACCCCATGGAATCGGTGACCCTCAATCGCGAGCAACGGCTCTACGTCATCGCCGACGGCGGTGGCTTCAGTTGCCTTGGTTTCGACAACGCGCGCGGCCATGCCGACCAGATCGCGCGGAGGCTCCGGCAGCCCGATCTGGCATTCACGACCGAAGACACCGACACGCTGGCCGGCTACCGCAAATACCAGGCTGCCGTGCGCGCATGGGGCCTGTCGGCGTTGACACATGACACCTACTTTGACCCCGGAACCCACCCCAAGGTCATCCAGGTCCTGGAGACCTGCCGCAAGACACGCCGCCAGGTTCGCCTGGTCTACGGCGACACCAAGAGCGGGCAATCCTGGTTCGATGAGTTCGACGTGGTCGGCCGCATCGGCCGCTCCACGGGCTGGCTCAAGGTGCCCCTGTTGATCGAGTCGGGCGAGGCCGGCGGCGGGGCCATCCTGACCGCCTGCTTGCTGTGCATCATCGACTGGCCATCCGGCGCCGCGCTATACACGCACCCCAGCTACAAGGTGCCGGACCTGCGCCTGGTACCGACCGGCGACGGCAGCCACCCGTGGGGCGTCGAGCATCAACGGAACGAACTGGCCAGGTTCCGCGACATCGGCAAGGCAAGTGCCTACCTGGCGTTCATGCGCGGCGAGACCATCGAGCCGAGAGTCTTCCGCTGAGGCGTCCGCACCTCAGCGGGCGGGCCGGGCTGCCCATCGGGCAGCTCGGCCCCGTTCACTTCGGACAGCTCAGGCTTCCACGCCAACCGGCGAAGCGGATGCCCTCGTTTGCAGCGCATCCAGGTCGATCACCGCGTCGGCCATCGCGGTCAGCTCCGGCGTCTGCGAGACGAAGAACTCGCGTTCGTAACCGCCGAGCCGCAACACTTCGCGTTTCATCGCCATGAACATGCGCTTGCGATCCGGGTCCAGCGCACCGTCCGCTTCATCGCAGAACAGCGTCGTGTAGCGCCGCCCGGAGTGCTGCGCCAGGTACAGCGCCACCGCCCGGGTCAGGGACTCGTTCACCCACACCCGTTCCCCTCCGCTCATCAGACCCACGCTCTTGCCTTCGCCCGATTCGCCGTCGTGCACGACGATGTCGAAGCCCTCCCGCTGCTCGCCCTTGCCCGTCTCCACCAGCGTGTGGATGGACACCGTGAAGCGCGGCCCGTAGCAGGCCAGCAGCAGGTCATTGGCCAAGCCCGACAGCGTGGGGCCGGCGTCGTCGATGGCCAGCGCGATCAGGCCGTCGTTGCTCATGCAGCGCGCAAACAGGTTCCAGCCGCCGAGTTCGGCTTCGACATGCGACACGCGCGCAACGACCTGCACGCGCCGCTGCGCCAGCGACTGGATCTGCCGCGACAGCGCGTCCAGCGCCTGGGCATCACGCGCCGCAGCAAGATGAGCGCGGTCCGCGGC
>JBASTF010000636.1:0-4012 GCA_049274755.1 Rubrivivax sp.
CCGTCAGCCTGCGCAGCCTGCAGTTCCACTACCCCTCGCGGCCGCGCCAGCCGGCGCTGGCCGATGTGTCGCTGGACGTGGCGCCCGGCGAAACCGTGGCCCTGGTCGGCCCCAGCGGCGCCGGCAAGAGCACGGTGCTGCAACTGCTGCTGCGTTTCTACGACGTGCAGCAGGGCGAGGTGCAGATCGACGGCGTGCCGGTGCAGCGCCTGCGCTTGGCCGACCTGCGCCGGCGCATCGCCATCGTGCCGCAGGACAGCACGGTGTTTTCCACCAGCGCGCTGGAGAACATCCGCTACGGCCGCCCCGAGGCCAGCGACGACGAGGTGCACGCCGCCGCGAAGGCGGCGTTTGCCCACGATTTCATCAGCGCCCTGCCCGAGGGCTACAACACCTTTCTCGGCGAACGCGGTGTGCGCATCTCCGGCGGCCAGCGCCAGCGCATCGCGATTGCCCGCGCGATGCTGAAGAACCCGCCGCTGCTGCTGCTGGACGAAGCCACCAGCGCGCTGGACGCCGAAAGCGAACGCATGGTGCAGGCGGCACTGGAAGCGGCGATGCAGGGCCGCACGACCCTGGTCATCGCGCACCGCCTGGCCACCGTGCTGCGTGCCGACCGCATCGTCGTGCTCGACGGCGGCCGCATCGTCGAAACCGGCAGCCATGCCGAACTCGTGGCACGCGGCGGGCTGTACGCGAAGCTGGCAGCGATGCAGTTCGACCTGCAGCCCGAAGCGGCCGCCGCGGGATAATCCGGCGCATGACGACGACGCGCCCCATCCGTTCCCAGTACGAAGACTTCATGCGCCTGGTCGCGACGACCGGCGTGCACAAGGCCGACCGCACCGGCACCGGCACAAAGAGCGTGTTCGGCCACCAGATGCGCTTCGACCTCGGCGAAGGCTTCCCGCTGGTGACGACGAAGAAGGTGCACCTGAAAAGCATCATCCTCGAATTGCTGTGGTTCCTGCGTGGTGACGGCAACGCCACCTGGCTGCAGGAACGCGGCGTGACGATCTGGGACGAATGGGCGAAGCCCGATGGCGACCTGGGCCCGGTCTACGGCGTGCAGTGGCGCAGCTGGCCCACGCCCGACGGCGGCCACATCGACCAGATCGCCGAGGTCGTGAAGCAGCTGAAGCACAACCCCGACAGCCGCCGCATCATCGTCAGCGCCTGGAACGTGGCCGACCTGGCCAAGATGGCCTTGATGCCCTGCCACGCGTTTTTCCAGTTCTACGTGGCCAACGGCAAGTTGAGCTGCCAGCTCTACCAGCGCAGCGCCGACATCTTCCTCGGCGTGCCCTTCAACATCGCCAGCTACGCACTGCTGACCCACATGCTGGCCCAGCAATGTGATCTGGAGGTGGGCGACTTCGTCTGGACCGGCGGTGACTGCCACATCTACAGCAACCACGCAGAGCAGGTGGCGCTGCAGCTGAGCCGCACGCCCCATCCCTACCCGCTGCTGCAGATCAAGCGCAAGCCGGCGTCGATCTTCGACTACGCCTACGAAGACTTCGAGGTGCAGGACTACCAGCACCACGCGGCGATCAAGGCGCCGGTGGCCGTCTGAACCTTTGGTGACGTCGCCGGCAGCCCTGCTGGCGAAGAATCGCCGCCCGGGAGGGTGAAGCGATGCGTGGCCTGCGTGGTGTCGCGCTGCACCCGACCTTCACGTCGGCGAAGGCACCTGGAAGAGACCAACGCCGGCGCCGCCGGGGCTGACCACGGCTGGCCGGCCGACGAAGGCCGGAGCAGCGGCGCCGGGATGCTCCGCTGTTCACCTGCAAACACAGCGCAGCCGCGCCGGCAGGCTCGGGGCCGGGGGCTGTTCACCGGCTTCTCGGTTGCCGGCAGCCTGGCCGACGCCTTCGGCAGCGTCTCCGGCAACCCGGTGGACATGCCGGTGGCCGGCGACAATGCCGGCGATGCGAGAAAACGCCACCCGCCCCACGCTGGCCCTGATCGCCGCCGTCGCCCGCAACGGCGTCATCGGCCACGACAACCGGCTGCTGTGGAAGCTGCCCGAGGACATGGCGCATTTCCGCGCCACCACCACCGGCCACCCGGTGATCATGGGCCGCAAGACCTGGGACTCGCTGCCGGCGAAGTTCCGCCCGCTGCCGGGGCGGCGCAACATCGTCGTCACACGCAACGCGGCCTGGCAAGCCGAGGGTGCCGAGGCCGTGCACACGCCGCAGGCCGCGCTGCAACGGGTGCCGACCGGGCGCGTGTTTGTCATCGGCGGTGCCGACCTCTATGCCGCTGCGCTGCCGCTGGCCGACGAGTTGTGGCTGACCGAACTCGATGCCGACTTCGACGGCGACACACAGTTCCCGGCCTGGGACCGCAGCGCCTTCGTCGAGGTCGAACGCCGCACGCAGCGCGCCGCGCCGCCGAATCACTTCGACCTCCACTTCGTGCGCTACGTCCGGTGCTGAGCGCCGGTCCTTCAGTTCTTCAGTCGGCCTTGGCACCCGACTCCTTCACGACCTTGGCCCACTTCGTGATCTCGGCGGCCTGGAACTGCGCCAGTTCCTCGGGCGACGACACCCAGCTCTCCAGCCCCAGTTCCTTCATCTTGGCCGCCACGTCGGGCAGCGCGTAGACCCGTTTCATCTCGGCGTTCAGCTTCTGCACCACGGCCACCGGCGTGCCGGCCGGTGCAAACACCGCGAACCAGGTCGTGGCCTCGAAGCCGGGCACGGTTTCGGCCACCGTCGGCACATCGAGCGCCGCCGACGAACGTTTGGCCGTGGTCTGCGCCAGCGCGCGGATCTTGCCTTCCCTGGCCATCGGCAGCGCCGACGGCATGTTGTCGAACATCAGCTGGATCTGGCCGCCGACAAGGTCGGGGATCGCGAACTGCCGGCCCTTGTAGGGCACGTGCGTCATCTTCGTGCCGGTCAGCGACTGGAACAGCTCGCCCGAGACATGCACCGAGGTGCCGATGCCCGGCGAGCCATAACTCAGCTTGTTCGGGTGGGCCTTCATGTGGCCGATGAGTTCGGCCACGCTCTTCACCGGCAGGTCGTTGGTGACGACCAGCAGGTTGGGTGCCGACGCCACATGGGCCACAGGCGCGAAGTCGCGCACCATGTCGTAAGGCATCTTCGAATACAGCGCGCCGTTGATCGCGTGGGTGCCCACCGTGCCCATCACCAGCGTGTGGCCGTCGGGCGCCGACTTGGCGACGAAGTCCGAACCCGGGTTGCCGCCGGCCCCGGGTTTGTTCTCGACGACGATGGGCTGGCCGAGCTGGGCCTTGTCGGCCAGCAGCCGCGCCAGGATGTCGGGCGCGCCGCCGGGCGGGAAGGTCACCACCAGGCGCAGCGGCTTGGTCGGAAAGCCCTGGGCCTGGGCCAGCAGGCCGGTGGCGGCCAGCAGCAGGCCGAGCACGGCCTCGCGGATGTGCAGCATCTGGTTGTCTCCGTGGTCTTGTGGTGTGCCGATGCGCGGGCCAGCATAGATGCCGGGCCGTTGCCGGGCATTGGCGTCTTCACGGTGTCGCGGCTTGACAGATGTGTATGATGGTCATAATATTACAATCATCATGTCACCAGCCACCGACCGCAAGGCCCTCAGCCACGAGCGCATCGTCGACGTTGCGGCACGCGCCATCCGCCGTGCCGGCTACGGCGGCGTGGGTGTCGCCGACATCATGAAGGAGGCCGGCCTCACACATGGCGGCTTCTACGCCCACTTCGCGTCGCGCAACGCCTTGCTGGTCGAAGCGATGCAACGTGCCGGCCGCGACAGCGCGGCCGTGATGGCGGCACGCCTGGCGCAGAAACAGGCCGAAGGTGTGAGCGCCTTTGCCGCGCTGCTGCAGTCCTACCTGAACGAACAGCACCTGGCCGGTGCCGAACATGGCTGTGCCGTCGCCGCGCTGGCCTCGGAGATGCCGCGCCAGGCCGACGAAGTGGTGGACGCCGCACGCACCCGTGTGCTGGCCCTGGTCGAACTCGTTGCACGCTGCCTGCCGGCCGGCACCGACCCGGCCCAGGCC
>JBASTF010000637.1:0-7811 GCA_049274755.1 Rubrivivax sp.
GATGCCCATGCGCCGCATCAGCGTGCCCACGTGTCGGCGCCCGACCTCGACGCCCTGCAGGCGCAGGAGGTCGCGCAGCATCCGACTTCCCGCGAACGGGTGCTCCAGGTGCAACTCGTCGATGCGTCGCATCAACGCCAACTCGGCTTCGCTCACCGGCTCGGGGTGGTAGTACACCGAGCCGCGGCTGATGCCCACCAGCTCGGCCTGCCGTGTCACCGGCAGACGGTGTTGGCGGTCGATCATCGCTTTGCGCTCAGCAAGCCGGCCTTGCCGAGCGCGCCTTCCAAAAAATCGTTCTCCAGCGTCAGCTGCCCGATCTTGGCGTGCAGCGCCTTCAGGTCCACTGCCGGCGTCTCGGGCGCCACCGCGGCGCCGAACACGCCCGCTGCGCGCTCCATCAGCTGCCTGCGCCACTCCGTGACCTGGTTGGGGTGCACGTCGTGCTTCTGTGCAATCTCGGCAATCGTCTTGCCGTCGGCCAAGGCCTCGATCGCCACCTTGGCCTTGAACGCCGCCGAGTGGTTGCGGCGCGGTCTTCTGCTCATGTCCTCTGCTCCTTCTTCCCGGGCTCTATCCTCGCCCATCGGAGCAGCCTGTCCACTTTAGGCCGTGTTCAGATTTGCGCAGCCGGCTCTGGCCAGCGGGTACTGCCCGCCGCGCCCGGCCGTGAACTCGTAGATCACGCCCTGCTGCGTGTCGAACTTGCCGCGGGCGTAACCCCAGATGTAGGCCTTCTTCGTCTTGCCCGCTCCCGGGTCGAGCAACGCCAGCGGCGTCTCGTCCGCATGCAGCACCGCCGCACCCAGCACGAAGCGCTTGTGCGCCTCGTACAGCGGCTCCAGCGCAGCGCCCGCCTGCCCGGCCCAGGCCGCCAGCGTCGAGCGCGGCGTGCGCACGCCCGCACGGGCGTTGATGGCCTCCAGCCGGCAGTACGGCAGGTGGTCAGCGAAGCGGCTGATCAGCGTGTGCGCCAGCAGCCCGCTGGCGGGGATGCCGCCGTCGATGATCTGCGCATCGGCCGGCTCCTGCACCAGACGTTCGCAACACCGGCATGCCCACTTGCCGTAGATGTGGCGGTGCACGAAGAACTCGGCCGGCACGATGTCGAGCTTCTCGCTGACGTCCTCGCCCACGCGTGTCATCGGCTGGCCGCAGCCGGGCGTGGGGCAGGCGGTGTCCGCAGGCTCGTGCTGGTGCTCCACGCGCCGCAGGTGCTCGGCCAGCTGCGCTTGCAGGCTGGCCTCGTCCTCGAGCAGCGTCTCCTGGAACATCGCCCGCTGCTCGGCGTTCATTGCCTCGCTGCGCGCGCCGAACTTCCAGCGCCTCAGCCGGGCGAGCTCGAAGTGGATCTTCTGCAGCTTCGCATCGCGCAGCGTGATCTCGCTGTCCTTGCGCTGCAGTTCCTCGCTCTGCTCGGCCAGCACCTTGTCCTTGGAGGCCAACTGCTGGCGTTGCTGCTCGACGTGCCCGATCAGCTGGGCCGCCAGTGCCACCAGCGCCTCGGGCGTCAGGCCATGCAGGTCCTGGGGCTTGAGGTCGTGCGTGCCGAGCATGCGCCGCACGATGCCGCCGGGCGGCACCGGCTGCCATTGGCGCAAGTGCTGTCAACAGCTTGGCCAGCTGCGCTCACATCCGGGTGATGGCGCTCATCTCGGGCAGCCGCTCCCAGGGCAGGCCCAGCGCCAGCGCGTTGAACTGCTCCTGGGTCAGCGACAGCGGTGCGGTCCCCGCCTCGCGCGGCCAGACGAAGCGCCCGGCGTTCAGGCGGCGTGCGGCGCACCACACGCCGAAGCCGTCGTGCACCAGCAGCTTGATGCGCGTGGCCCGCGCATTGGCGAACAGGTAGCCGTGGTGGGCATGGGCAGCGCCCACGCTGGTCACCACGCAGGCCAGCAGCCGGTCGGTACCGCCGCGCATGTCCACCGGCGTGGTGCACAGCCACAGCCGGTCGATGCGGATCACTTCAGCCAGCCCGCTGCAACGTCGCGCAACCACGCTGCGCAGTCGGCGCCGGACGACGCGGGCCAGCGCACGCTCAGGCTGGACGTGCCGCGGCGCAGTTCGACCTCGATGGCCGCCGTGGCTACACGCCCGGCAGGCGGCACGCCCGTTTGCGTGGCGAGCATGGGTTGGTCGGGCCCAGCCAGAACGACCGGGATGAAGTGGGCGCTGGCGGCCGGTGCCGCGTCTGCCCGCGGAGCCGACGACGGGGTCGACCGCGGCGACAGGCCGGCACGCTTCAAGCCTCGACCGTGCAGCCACTTGCGCACGAGGTTGGCGTTCAGCCCATTGGCCAGCGCCACCGCGGCCACCGAGGCGCCAGGCTCGTTACAGGCCGCGATGACCTTGGACTTCAGATCGGCATCGTGGCGACGTCGGGGCTCGGCATTGGGGCGCATAAATAGGTGTCCACCAATCGAATAGGTGGACACCATCGTCCGCGGCCGGCAGGGGCCGGGCAAGGTGGCGTGGCTGGACGCTCACGCAGGACTGGTGGCGCGTGCACTCGTTCGACGGCGCAACGGGCCGGTATGCGTCGACAGAGCCGGCCCCGCGAACCTGAAAACGGCCCAAAGTGGAACGGCTGCTCCGATGGGCGAGGATAGAGCGCGAGACGAAGGAGCAGAGGACATGAGCAGGAGACCACGCCGCAACCACTCGGCGGCGTTCAAGGCCACCCATATCTCGGGCTTTCCCCAGACGTTCAGGCCGCAGGTGCATTTGATCCTGTTGCTGCTCCCCTGGCGACTCACACAAGGAGGGTCACGGGCGACCCGCGCCTAGCTTCCGCGCAAGTCTGGTGTATCTATCGGCCAGCCACCGGGTTGACGACATCTCCGCAAGCGCGGTGGCTGCGCGACTCAATTCGTCGCGACCCTCCTGCGTGCGATCCGCGCGCAACAGCGCAAGCCCTCTCTCCGCGCGCAGGCGCTGCACCCAGTTGTCGGGCAACGATAGCGAGCGGAAGCTGCCCTCCGGGACCGTATTCAGCAGCGCCAGCGCCTGCTCGGCGTTCCCTCCGGTCCGGAGTAGACATGCAGCCTGTCCGAGCTGGATTAGGGGGGCCCACGCTCGCGAACCCCGCTCCTGCATCCATCGTTGCACGATGTCGAAGGACTGCCGCGCTTCTCCCGGGCGGCCCTGGTCGAGGCGAACGAATCCCAGCCAGATCTGGGACGCTTGCACATATTGATGCTGCTCGCCGACCACGATTGCGAAGGATTGCAACGACGCCGCAAAGGCACGCTCCGCGGCCTGAAGGTTCCCCAGTGCGTGCAAGGCCCGGCCCAAGTTGAGGTTGACGAAGGCGAGCTGGTACTCGTCCGGGTGCTGCTGCCGCAGAACGTGCTGGCGAGCCTTAAGTATCAATTGCAGGCTGTCCGCGTCGCGATGGGTCAGGAACGCATCCTCCGCCTCGCGGCTGAGGCGCCGCACTTCGAACGCCGCGGCCAGTGCGGCGGCGCGAAATGGCTCACCCGCCAGCTCCTCGAAGATGGCCTGCATCTGTGGTGTCTGGCCCAACTCGAAGTGGACCTCGGCCATCCTTGCGCGCGCGTCTGCCCGGATGTGGGGAGTGCCCGGATAGGTCGCATCTGTGACCTGCACGAGGTCGCGCGCGAGCGGCAGCGACTCTGCATATCGCCGTTGCGCAAAGTGCAGTTCGAAGCGTGCGCGGGCGGCGTAGTACGGGACCTCGTCGCCCGCAGCAGTGGCCCTTCCAGCGCCGGCGGCTTCAGCCTCTTCAAAGAACCGCCGTGCCTCCGGAATCTGCCCGGACCAGGCCTTCGAACGCACCTGAAGGTATCTGGCCATCAGGGACTCCGGATGGTCCCCTGCTGCGTGGCGGTCTAGCAGGGCGATCGCACGCTCCAGTTCCGAGCGGGCGTCCACCAGGCTGGCCAATCGCAGAAAGGCGTCGGCCAGCCTGCGACGGGTCGCGGCCTCGGTGACCGGATCGCCGGCGAAGCGTTCGCCGGCGGCTCGCGAGGCCGAGCGGAGGATTTCCAGCATCGCCTTCGGTCGAACTGCATTGACGAACATGATGTCGGGCGTCTGTAGGACATCGCGATGCAGGAACTCGGAGATGGCGGTCGCGCGAGCGCGTTGCTCGTCGGCCATCGTCAGCGCCGACTTCAACCGGTTCTGCGTCCACAGACTTACTGCCAAGCCGGTAGTCAATGCGAAGGCGGTGGCGACCAGCCAGGGCCGTCGCGCGCGGACTCTCGCCATGCGCTGAGCCTCCTGCGCAGCCTGCTGCGCCGCCAGCGAGCGCCGCAGCTGTTCGTCGCGGCGCACGTCCAGATGCTCGATTCGGCCCAGCAGTTCGGCCACCGACTGGAGGCGGTTCGTGGGGTTGCCGTCGGTCGCGGCTGCGATATCGCTCCGAAGCAACTCGTCGGCGACGTCGCGCTCCCAGCCCATTGCCAGCGGACGCCGAAAGTCACCCGCGAGCAGCTGGTACAGCAGGACTCCCGCCGCATAGACGTCTGACTGAACGTTCGGCGTGTGGCCGCCAAGCAGCTCGGGGGCGATGTACATCGCCGTGCCGGCGAGCGCTTCGTCGGCGGAGAGCATGTCGATGGTGGTGCCGGCCAGCGTCAGCCCGAGCTGGCGGACACGCTCCGGATCCAGCAGTTTGCTGCTCCCGAAATCGGCGATGCAGGGGCGCCACTGGCCGTCATGGTGCGTCATCAGGATGTTGGCGGCCTTGAGGTCCTTGTGAATCACCCCAATCGAATGGGCAGCGGCCAATGTGGCGAGGATCGTCCGGAAGAGCGCGAGACGGTCGGAGGCCGGCAGGCTTGCCAGCTTCCCCGGCCCGGCCGACCACTCCAGCAGATCCGGGCCGACGTACGCGAATTCGATGAAATACGGCGCCGACTCGAAGTTTCGACTCAGGATCTCGACGATCGGGACGGCGTCGCCGAGTTCCGCTTTCATCAACTGCTGGACGGTCAGCTCACGCTTGAGGTTGCGCAGGTCCGCACCGTCGTAGGCGAACTTCAACACCCGGTGCGGCCCGGGCACCACCTTGTGGTGGGCCAGCCACACATTACCCCGCCCCGGGGCACCGAGTGCTCGGACGAGCAGGAGGTCCGGGCGATGCGGTGCCGACAGGCCTGCCTCCAGGTTGTCTGTGCCTCGGGCTCGGAAGGCGCCGACCGCCGAACGTTCGACCGGCCCGACCAGCCGGTAGCCGATGCGCGGCACGTTCAGTAGGCGCTGACCTGCGCAAGCCCCGAGCGCCTTGCGGAGTTTGGAGACTGCGTTGGCGACGACGTTCTCGACCGTGGGTCGCCCGCCCCACACCGCTTCTTGCAGTTCTTCACGGGTCACGACCTCGTTGACCCGACACAGCAGTTCCGCGAGCACCTGCATGGGGCGTGGCTCCAGCGGCACCTTCCGGCCGTTGACGATCAACTCCGATTTGGACTCGTCGAAGTCGACGTCTTCGAATCGGTAACGGCGAGCGGTATCACGGTGATCGTCATTGCCATCGCTGCCACCTCTTGCCTTCGCCTCCATTCGCGTCCCCCAGCTTTGCCTTCGGAACATCACGATACGTTATCGGGGTGCGCGCTGCGAATGCGTGGCAAGCCCACCCGCCCGGCGAGATGCGCGGTCGTGTCCCATCCCGTGATTCGACGACAGCCTATTTCCGCGGAAAGTCGCTCAGACGGGCTCCCCGCCGCGGCGAAGCGTCTGTCAATAGTCCGCCCTGAACAACGCATAACTCATTGATCTTCCTCGTGGAAGTCCGAGTTGAGTGGCGCAGGAATTGCAAGGTGAGGTATTGGAAGAATTCGATTTCTTGCAAATTTGATGGGGGCGCGATGGGTCCGAAGTCCACGCCGGCGCAGACGGCAGAACTGTTCAGGTCCAGGCTGGATGAACAGATCAACATGGAGCACCCGCTGGTGAAGCTGGCGGCGTTGATCGACTGGCCGCAGATCCAGAGCAGCTTCAGCGCCGGGTTCACGTCCACGCGAGGCCGCCCGGCACTGGCGCCGCGGTTGGTGGCGGGGCTGCTGTACCTTCAGCACACGTTCGATGCGTCCGACGAGGCGGTGGTCAACACCTGGGTGGAGAACCCGTACTGGCAGCACTTCTGTGGCCAGGTGTACCTGCAGACGGAGCTGCCCATCGACCCCAGCAGCCTGACGCGGTGGCGCCAGCGTATCGGTGAAGAAGGGGTGGAGCGGCTGCTGGCGATCACCATCGATGCGGCCAGACTGGGTGGCGTCATCAAGAAGGCGAGCGTGCAGCAGGTGATCGTGGACACCACCGTCATGCCCAAGGCCGTGGCCTACCCGACGGACAGCCGGCTGCTGGACAGGAGTCGGCAGCATCTGGTCAAGGCAGCGCAGGCGCATGGCATGAAGCTGCGCCAGAACTACAACCGTGTTGCACCGCGCATGTCGGCCCAGGTGGGGCGCTACGCCCACGCCAGGCAGTTCAAGCGCATGCGCCGCGCCCTGCGCGAGCTGCGCACCTGCGTGGGCCGGGTGCACCGCGACGTGGCGCGTCAACTGGACAAGGTACCCCAGCAGGCCAGGCAAGGATTGCAAGACCTGCTGCACCGCACCGGCCGCATCCTCACCCAGCGCCCCAAGGACAAGAACAAGCTCTACGCGCTGCATGCACCCGAGGTGGAATGCATCAGCAAAGGCAAGGCGCGCACGCCGTACGAGTTTGGTGTGAAGGTCAGCATCGCCACGACCTTGAAGGAAGGGCTGGTGGTGGGCATGCGCGCCATGCCGGGCAATCCGTATGACGGCCACACCTTGGCCCAGACGCTGGAACAGGTGGGCATCCTCACCGGCACCGACAAGATGCCGGCCACGGCCGTCGTCGACAAGGGCTACCAGGGTGTGGAGATCGACGGCGTGCGCATCCTGCGCTCGGGGCAAAAGCGCGGCATCACGCCGACGCTGAAGGCCATGATCAAGCGGCGCAGCGCCATCGAGCCGGCTATCGGGCACATGAAGATGGACGGCCGGCTTGCTCGCAATCCGCTCAAGGGCGCGCTTGGCGATGCGCTCCATGCCGTGATGTGCGGTGCCGGGCACAACCTGCGCATGATCCTGGCCGCCCTGCGGCTCTATTGCGCCCGATTCCTGTTGTCGCTGTCTGCGCTCATCTCGCTTCTTGTCCACAACCCGACCAGCACGGAGCTCGCGGCTGCTTGACATCGCATTTGTTCAGGGCGGACTCAATAGATTCTTGTCAGATGTCGAAGTGCAATGCAAACTGACTCGGCGCGGAGAGTTGTGCTGGCGCTCTGCAGGTCCAAGCCGCCCGACATTGAATTCACCAAAGTTATTCGGAAGGGCGAGGATGTGAGTGCTGTCACACGGGTGGATGCGCCGATCACAAGTGTTCGCCGCGCTGCAAGAGGTGCGCCTCGCTTCAATCGGCTTCGCAGGCGCTGGGTACGTACGAGCATCGCTGCTGCGATCACCTTGATGTGCGCGCCGAGTGCTTCGACCGCCGGTGGACCCGTGTGCACACTCATCTTTCAATGGGGCAACTTCGTCACGACTGAAACCTTCCTTCCGCCTGATGGCGTCGATTGCCAGTCCTACGACACGCCTGGTCACTTCTACGCGCGAGGCTATGCCGAGGCGCTGATGTATGGCTACGGGCGGTACGTCATCGGCGGCACGTTCGTCATCTCGCCACAGAGCCGGCTGCGCAAATCTGAACACGGCCTAAAGTGGACAGGCTGCTCCGATGGGCGAGGATAGAGCCCGGGAAGAAGGAGCAGAGGACATGAGCAGAAGACCGCGCCGCAACCACTCGGCGGC
>JBASTF010000638.1:0-3864 GCA_049274755.1 Rubrivivax sp.
GCGCTGCACCGCGCCGCGCCGCTGGCGCAGACGCTGGACTCCCTGCGCGCCCTGCCCGGCATCGGCGACTGGACGGCCCAGGTCATCGCGATGCGAGCCCTGGCCTGGCCCGATGCCTGGCCGGCCACCGACATCGGGCTGATGAACGCACTCGGTGTTCGCGATGCCAAACACATCACCACACTCGCCGAGGCCTGGCGGCCGTGGCGCGCCTATGCCGTGATGCGGCTGTGGCACCACCTGGAGACGACAACCCCATGAAGAACCCCCGCATCGAGGCCCTGGCCCGCATCCAAACGCCGCTCGGCCCGCTGGTGCTGGCGGCCACGCCGCAGGGCCTGGCCGGCGCCTGGTTCGACGACCAGCGCCACCACCCGGGCGAGATTCCGGCACCGTTCAAGCCGCAGCATCCGGTGCTGCAACAGGCGGCAGCGGCGATGCAGGCCTACTGGAACGGCGGCCCGCAGGCCTTCACGCTGCCGCTGGACGCCGAAGGCACGGCCTTCCAGCAGGCTGTGTGGCGGGCGCTGTGCGAGATCGCACCCGGCGACACCTGCAGCTATGCCGACATCGCGCGCCGCATCGGCAACCCGGCGGCGGTGCGCGCCGTCGGCGCCGCGGTGGGCCGCAACCCGCTGGGCATCATCGTGCCCTGCCACCGTGTGGTCGGCAGCGACGGCTCGCTGACCGGCTATGCCGGCGGTCTGCATCGCAAGCAGGCCTTGCTGCAGCACGAAAGCGGCCAGGCCGCGCTGGCCGCCTGAGCACAAGCACCGCATGCGCTCACGCGATCTGTTCGAGCTGCTGCTGCTGGCCGCGCTGTGGGGGTCTTCCTTCCTGTTCATGCGCCTGGGCGCGGTGGACTTCGGCCCGGTGGCGCTGGTGTTCCTGCGTGTGGGCGGCGCGGCGGCGGTGCTGCTGCCGCTGCTGATGTGGCGCGGCGAGTTCGACGCGATGCGCCGGCACTGGAAGCCCATCGCCGTGGTCGGGCTGACGAACTCGGCGCTGCCGTTTGCGCTGTACATGGTGGCGCTGCTGGGGCTCAGCACCGGCCTGGCCTCGATCTTCAACGCCACGGCGCCGCTGTGGGGTGCGCTGATCGCCTGGGCCTGGCTGGGCGACAAACCGACGCCGCTGCGTGCGCTGGGCCTGGCCATCGGTTTTGCCGGCGTGCTGGGCCTGGGGCTGGGCAACGCCAGCTTCAAGAGCGGCGAACACGGCATCAGCCCGGCGCTGGCCATCGCCTGCTGCATCGGCGCCACCATGTGCTATGGCTGGTCGGTCAACTTCACGAAGCGCCATCTGGCCGGCGTGCCGCCGCTGGCCCTGGCCACCGGCAGCCAGCTGTCGGCCGCGCTGCTGACGCTGCCGACA
Source organism: Rubrivivax sp. (assembly GCA_049274755.1). Lineage (GTDB taxonomy): Bacteria > Pseudomonadota > Gammaproteobacteria > Burkholderiales > Burkholderiaceae_C > Rubrivivax. Next base: position 1,375 of record JBASTF010000638.1, read on the forward strand.
GCGCTGTGGTGGTGGCCGGCGCAGACCCCCGGCCCCATGGCCTGGCTCGGCGCCGCGGCGCTGTCGGTCGGCTGCACCGGCATCGCCTACCTGCTGTACTTCCGCCTCATCGCCCACATCGGCCCGGCGCGGGCCATCGCCGTGACCTTTCTGATCCCGGCCTTCGCGATGCTGTGGGGCGCGCTCTTCCTCGGCGAAACGCTGACGCTGGCGATGCTGGCCGGCTGCGCCGTGATCCTGTTCGGCACCGCGCTGGCCATCGGTGTCATCCGGGCGAAACAGCCGGCGGCTGCAGCGCGCTGAGCATCGCGTCGAGCACACCGACGACAACACCGGCCGCCACCGCCGGTGTCTGGCCGATGCGCTGGTACAGGCAGCTCGTCGAACGCGCCTGGGCATCGGCCAGCGGCAGCCAGACCAGGCGGCCGGCCTCGACCTCGTGGAACACGTTGTCGTAGACCAGCAGGCCGACCAGGCTGCCGCCGGCCGCCAGCGCCCGCACCATGGCCACCGACTGCGTTTCCACCACCGGCTTCAGTTCGCGCCGCTGGTCGCCGGCCATGCGCTCGGCGATGCTGCGCAACTCCATGTCGGGTGTGGCCAGCACCAGCGGGTGCTCCAGGCAGTCGCGCAGCCGCAGCTTGCCGCCGCGCAGCGCCAGCGGATGGCCGGGTGCCACCACGGCGCCCAGTTGCTGCGGCCAGGCCCGCACCTGCTCAACACCCGGCGGCGGCGGGCGCTGCAGGCAGAAAGCGAGGTCGATCTCGCCGCCGGCCAGCGCACGCAGCAGCGTTTCGCCATTGCCGGTGCGCACGGCAAAGCTCAGCCCCGGATAGCGCGCCATCGTCGCTTCGATGACACGCGGCAGCAGCACCTCGGCGCTGGCCTGGGGCACACCGATGCTGACATGGCCACGCCGCAGCGAACGCAAGGCCTCCACCTGGGCCAGGGCCTGGTCGAAGTCGCGCTGTGCGCGGCGCACCGCGGCAAGCACGATCTCGCCGGCGGCGGTGAGCTGCATGCCGCGCGGCAGGCGGTCGAACAGCGGCGTGCCCACCTGTTCCTCGAAGTTGACGACCTGCTGGTGCACGGCGGCGGCCGTCAGGTGCAGCGTTTCCGCCGCCTTGCGCACCGAGCCGCGCCGCGCCACGGCGTCGAAACAGCGGAAGGCCTGCGAGATGGGCTGCATGGAGCGTCAGCATAAACCGAACGGGGTAGAAGAAACATTCAGCTATGCCTGACGCTCGGCAAGCCCTAGATTTCGCTCCGAGCTGCAACCCACGGAGAGAACACGATGCGCCGCAAGCTGATGCTGACCCTGCTGGCCACGCCGATGCTGGCGCTGGCCCAGGCCGCCTGGCCCGACAAGCCGGTGACGGTGGTCGTGCCCTTTGCCGCCGGTGGTGGTGTCGATGCCGCGGCACGGTTGGTGCTGCCGGAACTGGCCAAGCGCCTGGGCCAGCAGCTGGTCATCGAAAACGTGCCTGGCGCCTCGGGCACCATCGGCACGCAGCGGGTCGTGCGTTCCAAGGCCGATGGCTACACGCTGCTGTTTGCGGTGGCCAGCCCGATCAATGTCGCACCGCTTGTGGCGCCAGCCTCGGTGCGCTACGACGCGCTGCGGGAGCTGACGCCCATCGCACCGGCCGCCGTCTCGCCCTTTGTGCTGCTGGGCCGGCGCGACCTGCCGGCCGCGACCACGGCCGAGCTCATCCAGCTGGCGCGCAGCCAGCCGGCCAAGCTGAGCTATGGCACCGACGGCATGGGCACCTCGCTGCATGTGACGGCGGCGATGATCACGCAGCAGGCCGGGTTGGACATCCTGCACGTGCCCTACAAGTCGGGGCCCCAGGTCCTCACCGACCTGGCCGGTGGCAGCATCGACCTCGCCGTGCTGCCGCTGGCCCTGGCGCAAGGCATGGTGAAGGAAGGCAAGCTGCGCGCCTACGGCGTCACCTCGCGCCAGCGTTCCGAAGCGCTGCCCGGCACACCCAGCCTGTCCGAAACCAAGGAACTGGCGGCGATGGATGTCGAGTCCTGGATGGGCCTGCTGGGCCCGGCCGGGCTGGACCCGGCCGTCACCGCGCGGCTGGCCAAGGACATGGCGGCGACGCTGGCCGATCCGGCCCTGGTGAAGAAGCTCGCCGACGGCGGCATGAAGCCGATGGCGATGTCGCCGGCCGAGTTTGGTGCCTACCTGGGCCGCGAGCGCAAGAGCCTGGCCGCCGTCATCGCGGCGGCCGGCATCAAGGTCGAGTGAGAGGCGCGGTTTGAGCGCCGCCGTGCTGCTGGCCCTGCTCGTCGCCGGCCTGGCGGTGGGCGCCACCAGCATCGGCGGCGTGTTGGTCGTGCCGGCGCTGACGGACTGGGGCGGCATCACGCCGGAACGGGCCATCGCCGCGTCGAGCTTCGCGTTTGCCTTCACCGGCGCTGCGGCCTTTGCACAGCGCAGCCCCGGTGGTGATGGCGACAGCAGCCGCGGCTGGGCAC
>JBASTF010000639.1:0-3348 GCA_049274755.1 Rubrivivax sp.
CGAAAGCGACGGCCGCCGCGAAAGCCTGCTGGACCTGCTGCGCGACCACAAGATCAGCGTGCCCAGTGTGGCGACGCTGGCCGAGTTCGTGGCCGGCGGCGAGAAGGTGGCCATCGCCTCGGCGCCGCTGGCCGAAGGTTTCCACTGGCTGGAAGCCGGGGATGCCGTCTCGGTGCAGTTCATCACCGAGACCGAACTGTTCGCGACGACACCGCAGGCGCGCAAACGCCGCAAGCAGGAACAGGTCAGCAGCGTCGACGCGCTGATCAAGGACCTGTCCGAACTGAAGGTCGGCGACCCGGTGGTGCACCTGAACCACGGCATCGGGCGTTACCAGGGGCTGAAGAACATCGACCTGGGCGAAGGCACCAGCGAGTTCCTGCACCTGGAATACGCCGACAAGGCCACGCTCTACGTGCCGGTGGCGCAGTTGCACCTGATCAGCCGCTACACCGGCGTCAGCGCCGAAGAAGCGCCGCTGCACAGGCTGGGCAGCGGGCAGTGGGAAAAGGCGCGCCGCAAGGCCGCCGAGCAGGTGCGCGACACGGCGGCCGAACTGCTGAACCTCTATGCCCGCCGCGCCGCGCGTGAAGGCTTCAGCCACCGCTTCAGCCCGCACGACTACGAGGCCTTCGCCGCCAGCTTCGGCTTCGAGGAAACCGCCGACCAGCGCGCTGCCATCCACGCCGTCATCCAGGACATGGTGGCGCCGAAACCGATGGACCGCCTGGTCTGCGGCGACGTCGGCTTCGGCAAGACCGAGGTGGCGCTGCGCGCTGCGTTTGTCGCCGTGCACGGCGGCAAGCAGGTGGCCATCCTGGCGCCGACCACGCTGCTGGCCGAGCAGCACTACCAGACCCTGGTGGACCGCTTCGGCAAGTGGCCGGTGAAGATCGCCGAACTCTCGCGCTTCCGCACCGCCAAGGAAGTGAAGGCGGCGCTGGAAGGTGTGGCCGACGGCTCGGTGGACATCGTCGTCGGCACGCACAAGTTGCTGAGCGCCGACGTCAGGTTCGCGCGCCTGGGCCTGCTCGTCATCGACGAGGAACACCGCTTCGGCGTGCGCCACAAGGAGGCGATGAAGGCGCTGCGTGCCGAGGTCGACGTGTTGACGCTGACGGCGACGCCGATCCCGCGCACGCTGGGCATGGCGCTGGAAGGCCTGCGCGACCTGAGTGTCATCGCCACCGCGCCGCAGCGCCGGCTGGCGATCAAGACCTTCGTGCGCAGCGAAACCAGCGGCACCATCCGCGAAGCGGTGATGCGCGAGCTGAAACGCGGCGGCCAGGTCTACTTCCTGCACAACGAGGTCGAGACCATCGAGAACCGCAAGCAGAAGCTCGAAGAGTTGCTGCCCGAAGCCCGCATCGCCGTCGCCCATGGCCAGATGCCGGAACGCGAGCTGGAACACGTGATGCGCGACTTCGTCGCCCAGCGCTTCAACCTGCTGCTGTGCTCCACCATCATCGAGACCGGCATCGACGTGCCGACCGCCAACACCATCGTGATGAGCCGCGCCGACAAGTTCGGCCTGGCCCAGCTGCACCAGCTGCGCGGCCGTGTCGGCCGCAGCCACCACCAGGCTTATGCCTACCTGCTGGTGCCCGATGTCGAAGGCCTGACCAAGCAGGCCGCGCAGCGGCTGCAGGCCATCCAGGACATGGAGGAACTGGGCTCGGGGTTCTATCTCGCGATGCACGATCTGGAGATCCGCGGCGCCGGCGAGGTGCTGGGCGAAAACCAGAGCGGCAACATGATGGAGGTGGGCTTCCAGCTCTACAACGACATGCTGTCCGAGGCCGTGCGCTCGCTGAAAAACGGCAAGGAACCCGATCTGCTGAGCCCGCTGTCGGCCACCACCGAGATCAACCTGCACGCCCCGGCCCTGCTGCCCGACGCCTATTGCGGCGACGTGCACACGCGGCTGAACCTCTACAAGCGCCTGGCCACCGTCGACAAGCCCGAGGCCATCGACCTGCTGCTCGAAGAGATCACCGACCGCTTCGGCAAGCTGCCGGCCCAGGGCCAGACGCTGTTCGACACACACCGGCTGCGGGTGCTGGCCAAGCCTTATGGCGTGCAGAAGATCGACGCCGGCCCGAAGCTGATGAACATCGTGTTCCGCCCCAACCCGCCGATCGACGCGCTGCGCATCATCGAGCTGGTGCAGAAGAACCGCGCCATCAAGCTGGCCGGCAACGACAAGCTGCGCATCGACCGCGAGATCGCCTCGCCGCAAGACCGTGCGCACTTCGTGCGCGACGTGCTGCGTGCGCTGGGGCCGCCGCAGAAGACCTCATGACGACCAACGCCCTCGAACTCCGCGCCGGCCTCTTTGTGCGCGGCTTCACGCCGCCGCTGCGGCTGAGCGACTTCAAGCTCGTCGCCTTCGACATGGACTCGACGCTGATCAACATCTAGTGCATCGACGAGATCGCGCGCGCCGCCGGCCGCTACGACGAGGTGGCGGCCATCACCGAAGCCGCGATGCGCGGCGAGATCGCCGACTACAAGGACAGCCTGCGCCGCCGCGTCGCGCTGCTGGCCGGCGTGCCGGAAAGCGCGCTGCAGCAGGTCTACGAGCAGCGGCTGCAGCTGAACCCGGGCGTCGAGGCCTTTGTCGCCGCCTGCCAGGCCGCAGGGCTGAAGACGCTGCTGGTCTCCGGCGGCTTCAGCTTCTTCAGCGAACGTGTGCGCCAGCGCCTGAAGCTGGACTTCGCACGCGCCAACACGCTGGGCGTGGCCGAAGGCCGGCTCACCGGCACGCTGTTCGACCGCCCCTGGGGCGACATCGTCGATGGTGCCGAGAAGCGGCGTGTGCTGCTCGAGGTGATCGAGCTGATGGGCATCGAACCGGGCCAGGCCATTGCCGTCGGCGACGGCGCCAACGACCTGCCGATGATGGGCGCGGCCGGGCTGTCGATCGCCTTCCATCCGAAGCCGGCAGTGGCCGAGCAGGCGATGCTGACCATCGCCAGCGGCGGGCTGGACCGCGCGCTGGAACTGCTCAGTTAGGCCCGAACACCAGCTGCACCGTGTACGGGCGCTCCACGGGCTGCGGCTCGTAGCGCCACTGCAGCAAGGCGTCGCGCACGGCGGCGACGAGTTCCTCGTCGGCGACGTTGCGCAACTGCACGTCGCGCACGGCGCCGTCGGCACCGATCAGCATGTCCACCATCACTTCAGTGCGGCGTGCACCACGGCGTTGCAGGCGTTGCGGCACCTCGGGGTCGATGCGGCTGAGCAGCCGCGGCGGCGGCAAGGTGATGACACGCGCGCTCGGCACCACCGCCAGCGAGACCGCGGGCTGTGCGACCTCGAGCTTGGCCACGCCGGGCACGCCGAGCG
>JBASTF010000640.1:0-3968 GCA_049274755.1 Rubrivivax sp.
CCCGTGCGGCGTCGACGATGCGTGCCGCCAGCTGCTGCTGCAGCGCCGACGGGGCGTTGGGGGCGGTGCTCATCGCTGCTGATTTTCAGGTGTTGCGTATCATCACAAAATACATCATCATCGGCAAGAACCTGTTTGCGAGAACCTGCCCGAGGACCTGCCGATGACCGTGACACCTTGTCCATCGATCGAGATAGAAGGCCCGGCCGACGTGCGCGGCAGGCAGTACGGGCGGCTGGCCGGTGAACGCATTGCCGCTGGCGTTCGTCATTACACAGAACAGCTGAACCGCGCCGAGTTTGGCGCTACCGCGCTGCGTGACGCGGTTGCCGAGCTGCTGCCGCTGATCGACGGTTTCGATGCCGGCTTCGTGCCCGAGATGCGCGCCATCGCCGCCGGCGCCGAGCAGCCCTTCGAACACATCGTGCTGCTGAACGCCCGCACCGAGCTGCTGCAGATCGCGCGCCGGCGCAAGGTGGCACGGGGTGGGGCCGACGAAGACCCGGACGGCTGCACCGGCCTGGTGGTGCTGCCTGCCGCCACGCGCGCAGGCCGGCTGATCCACGCGCAGAACTGGGACTGGAAGGCCGAGTGCGCCGAAACCGCCATCGTGCTGAAGGTGGCGGCCGATGGCGACAAGCCGGCGCTGATGACCTTCACCGAAGCCGGTGCGCTGGGCCGCTGCGGCTTCAACGCCGCCGGCATCGCCATCACCGCCAACTACCTGGAAAGCGACCGCGACTACAGCCAGAGCGGCGTGCCGCTGGCGCTGATCCGGCGCAAGGTGCTGGAGCAGCAGCACCTGGCGCTGGCGATGCGTGCCGTCTACTGCACCGGCAAGGCGGCCTCGAACAACATGATCGTCAGCCACGCCCAGGGCATCGTCATCGACTTCGAATGTGCGCCCGACGAAACCTTCCAGGTGCAGGCGCAGAACGGCCTGCTGGTGCATGCCAACCACTGGCAGAGCGCGGTGGCGCTGGCCAAGCTGAAGGACACCGGCATCAGCGCCACGCCCGACAGCCTGTACCGCGACCTGCGGGTGCGCGAGTTGCTGGCACCGTCGCTGGGCCACATCGAAATCGGCCACGTGAAGGCGGCGCTGTTCGACCGCTTCGGTGGCGACTGGGCCGTCTGCCGCCCGCCGCGGCGCACGCTGTCGAACAACCTCAGCGCCTCGGTGGCGATGGTGGTGATGGAGCCTGCCGCCGGCACGATGGAGGTGGCGATGCTGCCGGCGCTGAACCGCGAGTTCCGCCGCTACACGCTGGAGACCCGATTCCAACCCGTCGTTGCCGAGGTGGCCGCATGAAGACCTTGTTGTGCCTGCTGGCCGCCGCGCTGGCCTGGGGTGCCGCCGAAGCCCAGACGCTGCGGGCGCGGCTGAACGCCGACATCCGTTCCACCGACCCCGGCGTCAACCGCGACGCCAACACCGACGCCGTGCTGCTGCACCTCGTCGAAGGCCTGGTGGCGTTGAAGGAAGACACCTCGGTGGGCCCGCTGCTGGCGAGCAAGGTCGATGTCTCGGCCGACGGCAAGACCTACACCTTCACGCTGCGCGACGGCGTGAAGTTCCACAACGGCGCGGTGCTGGGCGCCGACGACGTGCTGTGGAGCTGGAAGCGCTTCATGGACCCGGCGACGAACTGGCGCTGCCTGTCGGAGTTCGACGGCCGCGGCCTGGTGAAGATCCTGGGCGTGGAGGCGCCGAACCCGAAGACCGTGGTCTTCCGGCTCGACAGCGCCTCGGCGCTGTTCCTGGGCACGATGGCGCGCATGGACTGCGGCGGCTCGGGCATCGTGCACCGCAGTTCGCTGGGCGCCGACGGCAAGTGGCAGGCGCCGGTGGGCACCGGCCCCTTCAAGCTGGCGGAATGGAAACGCGGCCAGTACATCGACCTGCAGCGTTTCGACGACTACAGCGCACGCAGCGGCGAGCCGATGTCGGGTTACACCGGCACGAAGAAGGCCGAGGTCGAGAAGCTGCGTTTCATGGTCATTCCCGACAGCGCGGCGGCCAAGGCGGCGCTGTTCAGCAACGGCGTCGACCTCATCGTCGATGCCTCGTCGGCCGACCTCGGCGAGCTGAAGGCCAGGGCCGACATCAAGACCGACGTCAGCGCCTCGATGGGCTTGAATGCGCTGCTGCTGCAGACACGCGACCCGCTGCTGAAGGACCCACGCATCCGCCGCGCGCTGGCGCTGGCGCTGGACACCGAGGAACTGGCCAAGGCCGTCAGCGAAGGCCTGTCCAAGCGCAACAACTCGGCCATTCCCAGCAGCAGCCCGTACTACAACGCCGTGCAGGCCAGCGGCTTCAAGCCCGACCTCGCCGAGGCCAGGCGCCTGCTGGCCGCCGCCGGCTACAACGGCCAGCCGATCAAGCTGCTGGCCAACAAGCGCTACAACTCGATGTTCGACGCTGCGGTGCTGGTGCAGAGCATGGCCCAGGCCGCAGGCCTGCGTGTCGAGCTCGAGGTGCTGGACTGGGCGACCCAGCTCGACCGCTATGGCAAGGGCGACTACCAGCTGATGTCCTTCAGCTACTCGGCGCGGCTGGACCCGGCGCTGAGCTTCGAGATGCTGATGGGGCCGAAGGACAAGCAGCCGCGCAAGGTCTGGGACAACCCCGAGGCCCAGGCGCGGCTGGCGCAGGCGCTGGACACGGCCGACCGTGCGCAGCGCCAGGCCATCTTCGACGAACTGCACAAGCGCATGCTCGACGAAGTGCCGGCCATCGTCTTCTACAACGGCACCGAACTGGCGGCGATGCGGCGCAACGTCGTCGGCTTCAAGGGCTGGCCGGCCGGCCAGCCGCGGCTGTGGAACGTGAAGTTCCAGCAATAGCAGCAGCCACGGCCGCCGCATGCTGGGCTACGTTGTCCGCCGCCTGCTGCTGACCCTGCCGACGCTGCTGCTGGTGGCGGCCGCGGTCTTCGTGCTGATGCGGCTGATTCCCGGTGACCCGGTGCAGCTGATGCTGGGCGATCGCGCCGACGACGCGCAGATCGCCGAGCAGCGCGCGCGCATGGGCCTGGACCAGCCGCTGCCGCTGCAGTTCGGCCACTGGCTGGCGGCCGTGGCGCGTGGCGACCTCGGCCAGTCCATCACCGACCAGCAGCCGGTGCTGCCGCTGATCGCCGAGCGCTTTGCTGTCAGCGCCAGCATCGTGCTGGCGGCCGTGGCGCTGGCCACGCTGCTGGCCGTGCCGGCCGGCCTGGTGGCGGCCTGGCAGCAGAACCGGCCGCTGGACCTGTGCATCGTCTTCGGCGCCACGCTGCTGCTCTCGGTGCCCAGCTTCTGGCTGGGCCTGCTGCTGCTGCTGTATTTCGGCATGCAGCTGGGCTGGGTGCCGGTGGTGGGCTATGTGCCGATGGCCCAGGACTTCTGGGCCGGTGCCGCCTACCTGGTGCTGCCCATCGTCACGCTGGTGATGATCGAAACCGGCGTGCTGACACGCATGGCCCGCGCCAGCGCCATCGAGGTGCAGCGGCTGGAGTACGTGACCCACGCCCGCGCCAAGGGCCTGCCCGAATGGCAGGTGCTGCTGCGCCATGTGCTGCCCAATGCCTTTGCGCCGACGCTGACGCTGATCGGTTTGGTGCTGGGCAACCTGCTGGGCGGCATCGCCGTGCTGGAGACGGTGTTCACGCTGCCCGGGCTGGGCCGGCTGCTGGTGGACGCGATCTTTGCGCGCGACTACCCGGTGGTGCAGGGCGTGCTGCTGTTCACCGCCGGCCTCTACGTGCTGATCAACCTGGTGGTGGACCTGCTGTACCCGCTGTTCGACCCGCGGGTGGCGGCGGCATGAGGCGCCCGCGCGCCAACGCGCTGCTCGGTGCGCTGCTGGTCGGCGCGATGCTGCTGATGGCCTTGCTGGCCTTCGCCTGGACCCCCTTCGACCCGCTGGCACTGAACCTGAAGGCGCGGCTGCAGCCGCCGTCGGCCGCCCACTGGCTGGGCAC
>JBASTF010000641.1:0-5902 GCA_049274755.1 Rubrivivax sp.
CGCCTGGCCACCCGCACGCAGGCGCCGGACATCGACGGCCTGGTGCAGCGGCTGTCGATGCGGCTGGTGCAGCGCGGCGACGCCTCGGCGCGGCTGCGCTGGATCAGCGCCAGCGTCGGCGACACGATCAAGATGTTCGCGATCGACGAGGTGCTGTTTTTCCAGAGCGACGAGAAGTACACCCGTGTCGCCACCGGCAGCGACGAAGCCCACATCCGCAAGCCGCTGAAGGAAATCGCCGAGGGCCTGGACCCCGAGGTCTTCTGGCAGGTGCACCGCGGCTGCATCGTGCGCGCCGCGGCCATCGCGCGTGCGCAGCGCGACGACCTGGGCCGCATCACGCTGCACCTGAAGGGCCATGGCGAAAAACTCGCCGTCAGCCAAGCCTACAGCTGGCGCTTCAAGCCGATGTGAAGCAGGGTGCTCGGCCAACGTTCAGTAGATCGACAGCCGCCAGATTTCCTCGCCACCGGACTTGCCGCTCGTGGCAACGTAAAGGCCATCGGGGCCTTGCGCAAGCGCCTTGAAGCCGACCCCCAGCCCCTGCAACGCAGCCCGGTACCGCACAACACGTCCTTGCGCGTCGAATTTGACGAGATCCAGCCGCTGCGCACCGTCGAATGCCAGGACAAACGCGTTGCGCCACTCGCCCAGGCCCAGGCCCAGGCCACGCAACGGCTCCACGGCCGACAAACCTTCTCCAGCCCGCGCGGCGTGCCACCCCGGCGCCAGCAACGTGCCGCCGCCCGGAGCCGAAACCCAGGTCAGATCGTCGGGGTTCGCGCCCTGCCGCTGCGCCACCAGCAGCGTCTCCGTGTTCGGATGAAAAGCCAAGGCAACGGGCTCTCGCAATCCCTGTGCATAAACACGCGGATCGTGACCCGAAAGCCGCCGATTCGCGGGCGCGGCCACAGCCTGGCGGCTGAGGCGCAGGACCTTGCCGCCGACTCGAGCGTCCTCGTCCGCAGCAGCCCCCTGTCGACCACCGAGCGCGACATACAGGTAGCCGTCGGGTCCGAAACGCAAAGCCCCACTCGCCGCCGAGGTGTTCTCGGCCGCGGCCGCCCGCAACAGCATGCGGTCCACGACGATGTCCTGGTGTTCGAGCGACCGGGTGTACGTCGCATCCAGCGACAGCCGCACCACGCGGGCCACCTGTTCAGCCGGCGAGGCCGACCGGATCAGCACATACACCCACCGGTTGCGAGCGAAGTCCGGGTCCAGCGCGACAGCGAGCATGCCGGAGGCGCTGCCGGTCCGGACCTCGTCGGGCAAGAACAAAAGCCGGCTCGACTGCCCCGCGGGCTGAACGAACAAGCCCCGGCGACGGTCGAGATACACCAGCAGCCCTTCCCGGCTGACGGCAAGATCCGTCGGCGCTTCGAGGCCCGTGACGATGCTGCGCCGAAGAATGGAAAGCGCCGGCCCCTGGGTGCGCAGTTCGGGCGACAGCGACAAGCGGCGCCCCCCTTCGTCGGGAATGCGACGCGGCAGGCCTTCGACTGGGGCGGGATGGCTGCCAACGAGTGCAGGACTCGGGGCCGGGACCGGCGGAGACAACGAAGGGGCATTGCTGGGTTGAAGGTCTGTCGATCCTGGCTCGCCCATGGCGACGGCGATGGCCCCATCTCCACTCTCCGGCGACGATGAATCGTCGACACAGGCCGCGAGCAATGCTGCGCAGCACCACGCTCGAAGCAGACGGACCAACACTTTGAAGCACGTTCGATGCTTGTTAGCCATTTCCGTTCAAATCGTCGTGGCTCACCATGCAGCGCTGTCTATCACCGTTGTACCTCCTGCAGACAACTGGCCCACAGCCGCGAAACGACACTCGCTGAATGGCACGCGAAGATGACCTCGGACCTTGAGCTCAGTTCCCAGATCAGCCACCAGACAAGTGTCGAAGGGATCGACTGCCGTCTCAATGCAAACGAGCGGCAGATGCTGCCCTTGCAACGTGATAGCAACATAGCTGTATTGGCCGTAGTCAGCGATGCGCTTGTCGTAGTCAACCAGCGGCAAGCACTCGGTCCAACCCAACGAAGACCGAACGGCCGAAAGCACAAATCCTTCGAATGCGCCGTTGGCGATAGCATCCCAGTCCGAATAGTTCTCAGGTTCTCGCCAGCGCACACCAAGATCGTCCGCTATGGGCACCAAAGCACGGAGGGCTCTTTGAAAACCTGCCAAGAGTGCATTCATCGACATTGATGTTGTACCAAGAGTGTTCACTTCTTCTCTCCGCTCCCTTTTACCTCCTCCCACAACTCGACTTCAGCTGGCGTAGGCGGCCTCTTCTCGCCAAAGCCAACGCCTGGGGTCACTGGCTTGACTCTCTCCGGCGTTACGTCTGCAACGACATTTCCATCGCCATCTGTAATCCAGACTGAATCGCCAGTGCTAGGAATGGCGCTGTTTGGCGGACCCTTTGCGTGCTTGACCTTCTCACCACTTCGCCCGCCCGACTGAGGTGGGTGGCCAGGCCGGGGCGTCACTCCCGCCTCGTTGCCAGTTGCTTGCCCTGAGTCGGAGGATGTAGCCTCCGAGAGCACCTTAGCACCACCGGCAGCGGCGCCAGCCCTGGCAACAGCTGTCGCGGCTCGATAAAGGGCAGCCAGCGCTCTCGCGCCCTGGAAAATCAGCGCCGCCGCACGCCCATCTGGATCAATGTACTTGTTCGGATTGTTGTTGGCGTAAGCATACCGATTGGCCGACTGCGGATTGTTCTCGTCGAAGTCGACCGGGTCCATGGACAGGAAGCGGCCGGACTTCGGGTTGTAGTAACGCCGGCCCATGTAGACCAGATCGCCCTGATCCTGCTTGTGCCCGCTGAAGGCGGTGGACGTGTAGCCGTCCGCTGCAGCGACGATCCGCGTGCCGTAGGGCTGGTAGGTCTCCTTGAACAGGAGCCCACCGCTCGCCGTCGTCGCTGACAACGGCGAACCGGTGGGGTCAGGCTGCAGGAACATCCACGACACGGACTGCAGGTTCTGCCCCTGGAAGTGGGTCTGCTGTTCGGCAAACACCCGCCGGCCGACATGCACATGCTCCTTCAGCGTGTCGTCGTAACCGGCTTGCTTGCGCCACTCGGCCAACAGCACACCCTGCTGATTGCGGAACTCGTAGGTCGTCACGCCGGCGTGGGTGGTGCGCACACGCATGTTCGCACCGTCGTAGGCATTGCTTCGCCCGCTAGCCGTCTGCACCAGGTTGTTTGCGCCGTCGAAGGTGTACGGCGCGGCTGTCGGCGATGCATTGCCTTCGGCGTCGTAGGTGTAGCTGACGCTTTCCGTCGACGATGCGACGCTGATCAACCGGTTCTGCGTGTCATAGCTGTAGTTGCGCACATCGGCACCGAGCGCGTAGCTCGTGATGTTGCCGTTGCCTGCGTAGCCGACCGAGCCCGCGCCCCAAGGGCCTTGGATGCCGGTCAGTCTGTTCAACGCGTCGTACCCGAAACTGCGGTTGTAGGTGGCGTCAACACTGTCGGACACCGCATACAGGTTTCCGGCGACGTCGTACCCCAGCGCGCTGGCGATACGCGCGGTGCCATCGCCCGTGCGTGATGTGATCGCGTCCGTCCACTCGCGTGCGTTCTGGCCGTAGGTGACACGCGAGCCACCGGCGAACGCAACATCGTAGACATGTCCGTTGGGCCAGTAGGCCACGTTGAACAGCCCACCCGCCGGCATTGCCACCACAGTCGGACGGCCCAGGAGGTCCGGGCTCAGCGTCGCCGTCCGCCCCAGAACCGGATAGGTGATGGACGATAGTTGGTCGTTGGCGTTGTAGCCATACCCCGCACTCATCGTCAGCCCATCAACGACCAGGCTCTCCGACATCAGGTTCCGGTTGCCGTCGTAGCCGTAGCTGCGCACGGCCACGGCGTTGGACATCGTGCGGGGTTTGTCCGTGCGCCAATAGCTGTGGGTCACGGTCGATGGCGAATTCCCCGGATAGCTGACTTGTTGCAGCCGGTTTCGCCCATCGTATTGGTACGCAGTGAGACCGCCGCCACCAACCTGACGGCTGGTCATGTTGCCCGCGTCGTCGCGGCCGAAGGTCGTGGTTCCGATCTCAGGATGCAGCACCGACGTGAGGTAGAAGCGCGAGTCGTAGCCATAGGACCGCACGATGCCATCCTGCGTCACACGCGTGATCTGTCCTTCGCCATTGCGCTCCAGAACCAGGCTGGCAGCAGGCACGGGTGTGTCGATGGCCATCACATAGCTCTTCTCGGGAACACCGTAGCTGCGCAGGCGCTTGGTCGTGACGTGGCCGCGCTCGTCACGCAACGCAATCGTCGGAACACCCGATGCGGCCCCGTAGGTCAGCGTTCGATAGCTGCTATCGGCCGTGTGCGTGACCCGTGTCAGGCGATCCAATGCGTCGTACTGGAAAACATCGCCGATGTTGGTGTAGCCGCGAATCGACTCGAAGGTCTTGCGGCCGAGCGTGTCGTACGACCAGACAACCGGCACGCCGCCGGTCTCCACACGCGTGGGCCGTCCAAAGCCGTCGAACTGCGTGGTCTGAACCAGCGAGCCGCGCGTTTCTGTCGTTGTCGTCGTGCCGTAGGCAACAACGCTGGCATTGCCGACCGGGGGCGTCACCTGGATCGGACGCCCAATGCCGTCGTAGGCGAAGCTGGTGGTGTGGCCCTCGCCATCGGTCTGCGACAGGATGAAGCCGGCATCGCTGACCGTGCGATAGAGCGTGACACCCTCCAGTTGCGTCTCGTTACGGGCGACCCCTCGGTGGTAGTTGGCGTAGGTGTGCGTCAGGCCTCGCGGAAAGGTCGTGCTCGCCACGTTGCCCTGCACGTCGTAGGTATGGCTGGTGCTCACGCCGGCACGGGTCTGCGACAGCAGATTGCCATTGGCGTCGAAACTGCGGTATGTCGAAGCGCCGGACGACACAACTTCGTCCTTCGGGCGTCCGATGATCCACTTCGTCGTATCGTTCAGGTAGGACACGGTCGTTGTTCTCGTGCCTCCGTTCGGACCGCTCTCGGCGATCACCGTCGGGTTGCCGTGGGCATCAAACGAACCGAACGTGGTTGCATAAACAACACCATCCCGGGTATGGGTCTTGCTAGCCAGTACCGGGCGATAGGTCTCTTCGTCGCGCATCCCGATGACACCAGACGTGACGACAAAGAAGATCGAAGAGTGGAGGTGGGCCTGCCACTCGTAGTCGATGGTTTGCGAGCCTCTGGATTCCTGAGCCAGAACGCCCAGCTTCCAAACGTTGCGGATGATGGGCGCATTGGGCGTGCCCAGAGTCGGCGAGATATAGCCGGAGTAGTTGGCACCGTAGTTGTAGAAGAAGAAGCTCTGGTTGCCGAGGCTGGACCAGGTACTCGTTTCGCCGAAGTAGCCTTCGCCGAAGTACTTGTAAACCTCAGGTCCGGTTGGCCCGGTGATGGTCGTGATGTCGTACTGACCCTTTGTTCTGGATGGCGCGTAGGCGTACGACCAAGTGCCGCCGTCCGAGTTCGACCGCGTCACGACTCGCAGTGACCAACTTGCACGCGAACTGGCCAGCGAGACGCTGCCGGTCCCATAGTCATTGCTGCCGTCGAAGTCGTAGAGTTGGGTCGGATCCATGCCCTCCCACCACCAGACGCCTCGCCCCCAGACTTCGGACATTGCATATGCAAACGAAGTGATGCCACCTTGCGGGCGTTTGATGCTGGACAGATGCCCCGCGCGCGCCCAGTCGAGCGTGAAGTCAGCCGCCGCCGATGCCGGGTGGTATGAATATTCCCAGCGCCTAGGAGTCTGGGCGGCAGAAGGGAAGTCCCTGATGGCGGCTGAGGGATGAGGTACGTTTGGTGGCCATGGCCGCGAACTACCTTCCGTATGAACCGCAGCAGATGCTGCTGCTGCCCGAAGCG
>JBASTF010000642.1:0-2112 GCA_049274755.1 Rubrivivax sp.
CGGCTGAGCGGCATGGCCAGCCAGGTGGAAGGGCTGGACGAGGAGTCGCTGGCCATCGGCGGCGGCGCCGCCACGCGGGTGCGGGCGCTGGCGCGCATTCCGAATGCCGACATCACGCTGGCACCGGCCGACGACCGCTTCCTGATGGTGCTGCAGCCGGTGTCGCGTGCGCTGGCGCTGAACGCGCTGGCGGTGCAGACGGCGTACAGCGAGTACCAGCAGCGCGCGCTGGCGCGCGACAGCCTGCGCCGCATGTACATCGGCACGCTGACGCTGGCGCTGATCCTGGCCGTGTTCGGTTCGGTGCTGCTGGCCATCGTGCTGGGCAACCAGCTGGCGCGGCCGCTGCTGCTGCTGGCCGATGGTGTGCGCCAGGTGGCGGCCGGCGACCTGCAGCCCAAGCCGGTGTTCGCCTCTGCCGACGAACTGGGCGGCCTGACCCGCAGCTTTGCGCAGATGACGGCCCAGCTGGCCGATGCCCGCGCCCAGGTGGAGCGCGGCGTGGCGCAGCTGGAAGGCGCGAAGGCGCGGCTGCAGACCATTCTGGACACGCTGACGGCAGGGGTCATCGTGTTCGACCGCGAAGGTCGCATCGACACCGTGAACCCCGGCGCCACACGCATCCTGCGCCTGCCGCTGTCGGCCTGGCGTGGCCGCCACCTCGACGAACTGCCCGAGCTGGAGACCTTCGCCAAAAGTGTGGCCCAGCGCTACGAACTGCTGGCCACCAGCCCCGAGGTCGGCGAACGCGACCACTGGCAGGACGCCTTCGAACTCGGCCGCGGCGACGGCAACACGCTGACCCTGCTGGTGCGCGGCGCGCCGCTGCCCGGCGAACAGCGGCTGATGGTGTTCGACGACATCACCGAGGTCGTCTCGGCGCAGCGCAGCCAGGCCTGGGCCGAGGTCGCGCGGCGCCTGGCGCACGAGATCAAGAACCCGCTGACGCCGATCCAGCTCTCGGCCGAACGCCTGCAGCACAGGCTGGAGGCCAAGCTCGAAGGCACGGACCAAAGCCTGCTGCTGCGCAGCGTGCACACCATCGTCACCCAGGTGCAGGCGATGCAGACCCTGGTCAACGAGTTCCGCGACTACGCCCGCCTGCCGGCCGCCCAGATGAAGCCGCTGGACCTGAACGCGCTGGTCGGCGAGGTCATGGCGCTGTACGGCCAGGCCCACGACCGCGGCGTGCTCAGCGTGGCGCTGGCCGAAACACCGCCGCGCATCATGGGCGACGCGACCCAGCTGCGCCAGGTGATCCACAACCTGGTGCAGAACGCGCTGGACGCCGTGGGCGACCAGGACGACGGCCATGTCACGCTGGGCACCTCGATCGCCCGCGGCGAACATGGCGAGCTGCGGGCGCTGCGCCTGACGGTGCTGGACAACGGCCCCGGTTTCCCCGACAAGGTGCTGAAACGCGCCTTCGAACCCTATGTCACCACCAAGGCCAAAGGCACGGGCCTGGGTCTTGCTGTGGTGAAGAAGATCGCCGACGAACACGGGGCCCGGCTGCGGGCCGTCAACGTGCAAGCCAGCGACGAACCCGACGCGCCGGTGACCGGTGCCCGAGTTTCGCTATCATTTTCGAACTTCGCGCCGCGCGCCCCCGGCCCGCACGAAGGCCCCGCACCGGCGACCGGTGACGCAACGCAGGTGCATTGATCCTTCGCCCATGGCCACGATTCTGGTAGTTGACGACGAGCTCGGCATCCGGGCGCTGTTGTCCGAAATCCTCACCGACGAGGGCCACACCGTCGAGCTGGCGGAAAACGCCGCCCAGGCGCGCCAGGTGCGCGAGCTGCTACGCCCCGACCTCGTGCTGCTCGACATCTGGATGCCCGACGTCGATGGCATCACGCTGCTGAAGGAATGGGGCGCCACGGCCCAGCTCAGCATGCCGGTCATCATGATGAGCGGCCACGGCACCATCGACACCGCGGTGGAAGCCACGAAATACGGCGCCACCGCCTTCCTGGAAAAGCCCATCACGCTGCAGAAGCTGCTGCGTGCGGTGGAGCAGGCGCTGGTGAAACCCGGCCAGCGCGCCGCCGCGGCACCGGTGGCGCCGGGCACTGCGGGGCTGCGCGAGATCACGCTGCCGGGCAGCGA
>JBASTF010000643.1:0-4963 GCA_049274755.1 Rubrivivax sp.
CCGCCCTGCTGTCCGCTGCCAACGGCGTGGCACCGACCTTCCGCGCCGACCTGGCCGGCAGTTATGTCGCGACCCTGGTGGTCAATGACGGCAGGCTGTCCAGCGCCGCAGCCACCGTCAGCATCACGGCAACGGTGGGCAATGCGGCACCGGTGGCCAACGCCGGGGCGCTGCAGAACGTGACCACCGGCAGCGTCGTCACGCTGAGCGGCGCTGCCAGCAGCGACGCCAACGGCGATGCGCTGGGCTACAGCTGGACGATGACGAGCCGCCCCACCGGCAGCAGCGCCGCGCTGGCCAATGCCACCACGGTGGCACCCAGCTTCACGGCCGATGTGGCGGGCAGCTACGTCGTGGCCCTGGTCGTGAGCGACGGCCAGGCCAGCAGCAGCACGTCCAGCGTCACCGTGAAGGCGACGACACCGCAGGCCAACCTGCCGGTGGAGCAGCTGATGACGACCGCGGCTTTCGGCGACGTGGAGTTCGACTGGGGCCGCGACGGCGTCGACTGCGCCAGCTGCAACGGCGGTGCCGGCAACGCCCGCTTCAACTGGGTGGACCGCACCAACCGCCTGTGGGTGGCCAACATCGACCCGGTGACCGGCGCCATCACGCCGCAGAACGGCCGCGGCGTGCTGGTGGACAGCAATGCCGTCTACTACACCGAATACGGCAACGGCCCCGAGTGGGTGTTTTCGCAGCTGGGCTCGCAACTCGTCTACACCCGCTACGACCCGGCCTGGATTCCCACCGGCACACCGGCCGACGACGACCATGTCGGCATCGGCCTGGCGCAGATGTCGGGTGGCAGCTGGACCTCGGGCTTCCTCGACGGCCAGCTGCAGCGCAATTCGCCGGCGCCGACGCAGTCGGTGACCGACGCCGTGCCCTACATGGCCTTTGCCAGCTCCACCAGCCTGAGCTTCTTCTGGCGCAAGCTGGGCAGCCCGCCGGGACCGGAGGTCAACACACGCGTCACGACCATCGGCCTGGCAGTGCGCTGGGTGCCCGGCACACAGAGCTTCGTCTTCACCAACGGCGCCGACCCCGTGGACGGCGTGACCTACCAGCAGGTGTATTTCTACGACACCGCCGTCGGCGGCCAGCCGCAGCAACTGACCACCGATTCGACGCAGAAACGCGGTGCCTTCATGTTCTCGGCGCCCGAGTTCGGCGGCGACATGGTCTTCGTCACGGTGGCCGACCGCACACAGCTGCGCATCTACCGCTACATGCTGGACAGCGGCGGCGTGCGCCGCTGGACGCTGGTGAACACCATCCTCTCGCCCAGCGCCACCGAGCCCTACATCGCCACGCCCGAGCCCTTCACCTACAACGGCAAGACCTGGCTGTTCGTGACGCTCAGCCGCAGCAAGGCGGCCAGCGACATCACGGTGTCGACCAACCTCGCGCTCACCGGCATCGACCCGGCCACGCCGAACATGCGCATGCTCACCGACGACAGCTCGCCGTCGCGGCTGCGCCAGGACCCGGAGTACTTCATCACCTCGCAGGGCGCCTACGTCTACTACTCGCGGGCCTTCCCGGCCACCGACACCAGCGGCACCGTGCACGACGGTTATTTCCGCGTCGACACGGGCCTGGGCGCACCGCAGGCTGCGGCCACGAAGGCACGCGGCGCGGCACGCTGAGCTGGATCGCCATGCCCAGCATCGACCTGCGTTCCGACACCGTCACCCGGCCCACGGCCGCGATGCGCGCCGCCATCGCGCAAGCGCCCGTGGGCGACGACCAGTACGGCGAAGACCCGAGCACCAATGCCCTGCAGGAACGCTGCGCCGCGCTGCTGGGCAAGGCGGCGGCGCTGTGGCTGCCCTCGGGCACGATGGCCAACCAGGTGGCGTTGCGGGTGCTGACGCGCCCGGGCGACGAGGTGGTGACGGCACGCGAAGCCCATGCCGGCTGGCACGAAGCCGGGGCTTCGGCGGCGAATGCCGGCGTGCAGATCGTCGAGGTCGGCCAGGGTGGCCTGTTCACGGCCGAAGACCTGGACGCTGCGATCAAGCCTGCCGGGCTGCCGGTGTTTCCGCGCACGGCCCTGGTCGAGATCGAGAACACGCACAACCGCGGTGGCGGTCTGGTGTTTCCGCAGGCCGAGGTCGAACGCATCTGCGCGCTGGCGCGGGCGCAGGGGCTGGCGTCCTATCTCGACGGCGCCCGGCTGTGGAACGCCGCCATCGCCAGCGGCCGCAGCGAAGCCGAACTGGCCGCCCCTTTCGACATGGTCGGTGTTTCGTTCAGCAAGGGCCTGGGCGCACCCGGCGGTTCGCTGCTGGCCGGCAGCACGGCCCACATCGCCGCGGCGCGGCGGCAGATGCGCATGTTCGGCGGCGCGATGCGTCAGAACGGCCTGTTCGCCGCGGCGGCGCTGTTTGCGCTGGACCAGCACCGCGAACGCCTGGCCGATGACCACCGCCATGCACGCAGCTTCGCCGAGGCGCTGGCGCGCTGCCCGGCGCTGCGGCTGGACCTGGCGACGGTGCAGACCAACATCGTCGTCTTCCACCTGCAGCCCGGTGCGCCCGATGCGGCGGCCCTGGTGGCGCAGGCGCGGGCACAAGGTGTGCTGCTGAACGCCTTCGCCGCACGCACCGTGCGCGCCGTGATGCACTTGGACACCAATGCCGAACAGTCCAAGCGAGCGGCTGACATCTTGTTGCAGCTGTTGACCTGAAGCATCGACTGCGAAGCTTGAGTTCTCAAGCTTCGTGCGGGCAAGTCCCCGCTTGCGAGTCCGCAGACCGGCGCCGAACATCCGCGTCGCGCTGGCACGCCGCTCATCCGCGGCGTTTGCCAGCGAGCAGGCCGGCAGACGCGGGACGATCCCTGCGCAGGACCGAGCCATCCATGGCAGGAGGGTTTTCGGAGATGCATTCGATGTCTGGTGTTCTCTTTTCGCGGGCGCGCCGTTGCGCGCCCATCGCTGCGGCGGCTGCCGCATGGCTCGCCGTTCACGGCGCCTGGGCCGGCGGTGCCGGTCCGACCACGATGAGCACGGAACAGCTCGCGGTGCCACGCGCCGAGCTGACCGACCAGCTGATCGTCAAGTACCACAAGGGCACGGCCGCGGCGGCGCGCGCCGACCTGCAGACCATGCGCGAGGCCCATGCGGTGCTGAACCGCGCCGGCGTGCAGATGCGGCACCTGCGGCGCAACGGCTTCGACGCCCATGTGATGAAGCTGGACCGCCGCGTCGAGGTCGACGTTCTCGAGCGCCTCGCGCGGCTGGTGGCTGCCAGCGACCCCGACGTCGAGTACGCCGAGCCCGACCGCATGATGCAGCCGCTGCTGACGCCCAACGACGCCAGCTACACCAGCCAATGGCACTACTTCGAGGCCACAGGCGGCCTGAACGCACCGACGGCCTGGGACCAGAGCACGGGCAGCGGCGTCGTCGTCGCCGTGCTCGACACCGGCTACCGGCCGCACGCGGACCTGGCGGCCAACATCGTCGGCGGCTACGACATGATCATCGACACCGCGGTGTCGAACGACGGCAATGGCCGCGACAGCAGCGCGCTGGACCCCGGCGACTGGGTGGCGACCAACGAGTGCGGCAGCAATGCGGCGCAGAACAGCTCCTGGCACGGCACCCACGTGGCCGGCACGATCGCGGCGCTGACGAACAACGGCAGCGGTGTCGCCGGCGTGGCCTTCGGCGCCAAGGTGCTGCCGGTGCGGGTGCTGGGCAAGTGCGGCGGCTACACCAGCGACATCGCCGACGGCATCACCTGGGCCTCGGGCGGCACCGTCAGCGGCCTGCCGGCGAACCCGAACCCGGCACGCGTGATCAACATGTCGCTTGGCGGCGGCGGTGCCTGCGGCACGACGACGCAGACGGCGATCAACGGCGCACGCGGGCGCGGCACCGTCGTCGTCGTCGCAGCCGGCAACAGCAACGCCAATGCCGCGAACTACTCGCCGGCCAGTTGTTCGGGCGTGGTGACGGTGGCAGCCGTGAACCGCAGCGGCGGCCGCGCCTACTACTCGAACTACGGCGCCGTGGTCGACGTGGCGGCACCGGGCGGCGACACCCGCACGGCCAGCACCAACGGCGTGTTGTCGACGCTGAACAGCGGCAGTTCGGCGCCGGGCGCCGACAGCTACGCCTGGTACCAGGGCACCTCGATGGCGACACCGCATGTGGCGGCCACCGCGGCGCTGATGCTGGCCAAGAACCCGGCGCTGACGCCCGACCAGGTGGAGAGCCTGCTGAAGAGCAGCGCCCGTGCCTTCCCGGCCACCTGCTCGCAGTGCGGCAGCGGCATCGTCAACGCTGCGGCTGCGGTCACTGCCGCAGCCGGTGGTGGTGGCGGTGGGGGTGGCGGCACGACGGTCAGCGAGGTCGAGAGCAACAACACGCTGGCCACGGCCCAGGTCATCGGCAGCAGCCCGGTGACGGTGAACGGCGGCCTGTCGGCCAGCAGCGACACCGACTACTTCCGCGTGACGCTGGCCGCCGGTGCCACGCTGACGGCGACGCTGACGCCGCCGGCGACGGCCGACTACGACCTCTACCTGTACAACAGCGCCGGCACGCAGATCGCCAGCAGCGTGCTGGGCACAGGCGCCATCGACACGGCGACCACCCGCAACACCGGCACCGCGGCCATCACGGTCTATGCCCGTGTGCGCTACTACAGCGGCGGCGCCGGCAGCTACACGCTGGGGCTGTCGCAGTAGCGGCCGTGATCTAGATGCCGAGTTCGGCCCGCAGCGCCTTGCCGCTGCGTGGCCGCGGATCGGTCTCCACCAGGGCGGCGATGCGTGCGTTCAGCGGCGCGTCGCCGCCCTGCTTGCGCGCCAGGCGCACGACCTCGCCGCAGAAGGCGTCGACCTCGGTGCGGCGGCCCAGTGCCAGGTCGTCGGCCATGCTGGAGCGGGCCTTGGCGTCGATGCGCAGCATGCGGGCCGCCACACGTTCGAACAGCCAGTTCGGCAG
>JBASTF010000644.1:0-3623 GCA_049274755.1 Rubrivivax sp.
GGCCCTGGCTGGACCACGCCACACGCGGCGGTGCCGATGCCGCCGGCCTGGCTGCCGTCACCGGCCGCATCGCACCGGGACTGGCGGCCGACCTGCTGCTGCTGGACCTGGACGTGCCCGAACTCACACCGTCCTGGGACCTGCCCTGGGAACTGGTGCGCCTGGCCGGCCGCGAGCAGATCGAGGCCGTCTTCGTGGCCGGCCGGCTGCGGCTGTGGCAGGGCTGGCCCACCGACTGGGACGGCCGTGCCCTGCTGGCCGATGTGCGGCGTGTGGCGCGCGAGGCCGTCGCCCGTGCGCCCATCCACAAGGTGCACGCACCGAGCCGGCCTTGAGGCCGGCGGGGACAGTCAGAACTCCAGCGTCTCGCCCGGCTGGATGGCCAGCACCTTCACGCCGCTGTTGTCGCCCAGGGCCTTGATGTAATCGGCCGGTGTGCCCGGCAGGCCCGGGTTCGTCAGGTAGTGCATCGGGATCACGGCCTTGGGCTTGATGAAGTTCCGGGTCACCATTGCCGCATGCTGCGGGTTCATCACGAACTGGCCGCCGCCGATGGGCATCAGCACCAGGTCGGGCTTGTAGACATCGGCGATCAGCTTCATGTCGCCGAAGATGCCGGTGTCGCCCATGTGCCAGAGCCTGAAGCCGTTTTCGAACTCGATGACGAAGCCGCCGGGTTCACCGCCGACATGCACCTCGTCCTTGTCGGTGGCCGGATTTTTCCAGACCAGTTCCGAGCTGTGTTCGGCCTTCACCAGCGTGACCTTCACGTTCGGCCCCACCGGCGTGACGGTGCCGCTCTTGTTCATGCGCAGCGCCTGGGTGCCGGGCAGCACACCCAGGATGGCCAGGCTCTGGCTCAGGCCCGCCGGCGCCCACAGCGGCGCGTTGTGCATCTTGGCCAGCGCCGGCGCATCGGCGATGTGGTCGAAGTGGCCGTGTGTCACCAGCACCAGGTCCACCTTGCCCAGCGCCTCGAGCTTGCGGTAGGCCTCGGGCGTTTTCGGGTTGGTCTGGAGCCAGGGGTCGATGACGATGACCTTGCCCGACACCGTGGTGATCTTGAATGCGGCCTGGCCCAGCCACTGCACCTTGACCTTGTTGTCCTGGGCCGCGGCTGGCAGCGCTGCCAGGCCCAGGGCCAGCGCGGCGCCGGCAAGCCATCGCTTCATCATCGTGACGCTCCTTCAGTGTTGTGAACTGTGGTCGGTGTACGCAGGCACAGGCTGCGTGAAGTAGGCATGCAGGATCTGGTAGACCATCAGGTAGTTCTTCTGCTGGAAGCTCGCATGGCTGATGCCGTTGAGCACGGTGAACTGCTTGTCCGGGTGCGGCAGCAGCTTGAAGAACTGCAGCAGGTCGTCGAAGCCGGCGATGCCGTCGAACTGGCCACGCAGCACGACGGTGGGCACCTGGATCTTCAGCGGGTCCACCACCGGCAGCTTGCTGCACATGTCGATGTAGGTGCCGTTGGGCATGCTGTCGTCCAGCGACAGGATGGCATCGGCAAAGGCCTCGATGGTGTTCTTGTCAGCGCAGTCCGGATGGTCGCGCTCGAAGATCGAGTAGACGAATTTGCGGTCGATGGGCCGGCGCTTGGTGGCCAGGAACTCGGGCAGCTTCTTGCGCCGCTGCACCAGCGTCGGCGCACCGTCGCCGGTCCAGACGAAGGCGTCCAGTGCCAGCCGCGCCACACGTTCCGGATGGTTCTGCGCGAACAGCGCCGCACGCAAGGCGCCGCTGCTGATGCCGTAGGTGAGGAAGCTGCGCACACCACGTGTCGCGAAGATGTGGTCCGTCGCCGCGGCCAGGTCGGCGGCGCCGTTGGCGATGTCGCAGTCGATGTCGCGGTGTTTGTCGCTGCGGCCATAACCTTCCATGTCCACGCACCAGCAAACGAAGCCGCGTTCGGCGAACCAGTCCATCACGCTGCTGTGCGGTCGACCCGGCACCGTCAGGTCGAAGGTCGGCTGGCTGGCCATCGAGCTGCCGTGCACAAACAGCAGGGCCGGCTTACCTTCGGGACTGCCCACGTACTTCTCCCACAGGAACAGCCGCACGTCGCCATCGGGCGTGGGTTTGCTGGTCCAGTGTTCCTGGCCTGTCACTTGTGTCATCGTGCGTTCTCGGGTCAATCAACTTTGGCGCCGGTCTCACGCACGATGCGTGCCCAGCGGTCGCGTTCTTCGCGGAAGTAGGCATCCATCTCGGCGGGGCTCGAACCCACCGACTCGATGCCGGCTTCGTTCATGAAGGCCACGACCTCGGGTGCGGCCAGCGAGGCCTTCAGCTCGCGCTGCAGCCGGTCGACGATGGCCGCCGGTGTGCCCTTGGGCGCCAGCAGCCCCATCCAGACATAGGCCGAATAACCCGCCAGGCCGCTTTCGGCCAGCGTCGGCACCTCGGGCAGTTGCGGGCTGCGGGTGACGCCGGTGGTCGCCAGCGCACGCAGCTTGCCTCCCTTGATGTGCTTCAGCATCGCCTGCGTGCCGGGAATCGACATCGGCACCGTGCCGGCCAGCAGGTCGGTCGTCGCCTGGCCACTGCCACGGTAGGGCACATGGGTCAGCTGGATGCCGGACATGCTGGCGAACAAGGCCATGAACAGGTGCTGGCCGCTGCCGTTGCCCGAGCTGCCGTAGTTCAGCTGGCCCGGCTTGTCCTTGGCCATCGCCACCAGGTCGGCAACGCTTTTGGCCGGCACCGACGGATGCACCACCAGCACGCCGGGTTCGCGGCCCAGCAGCGAGATGCCGGCGAAGTCATCGATGGGCGCGAAGTTCAGCCTGGGGTACAGCGAGGCGCTGATGGCATTGGTCTGCGACGCCAGCAGCAGCGTGTAGCCATCGGGCGCCGCCTTGGCCACCAGTTCGCTGCCGATGGTGGCACCGGCACCGGGCTTGTTGTCGATGATGACCTGCTGCTTCAGGCGTTTGGCCAGTTCGGTGGCGATGGCCCGCGTCGGGCCGTCGACGGCGCCGCCTGGCGAAAACGGCACGACGATGCGCAGCGGCTTGTTCGGCCAGTCGCCCACAGCCTGGGCCTGGGCGCCGGGCAAGGCGGCAAAGGCCAGCAAGGTGGCCGCGAACAGGTGACGCATGGTGACTGTCTCCCGGTGTCAGAGTACGAAGCCGCCATCGCGGCGCAGTGCCGCGCTGGCCTCGCCGCCCAGCAGCGCCGCAAACCGCGCGGCCAGTTCGGGGGCGCCCGCCTTGCTGCGGACGGCTGCCGTGTAGACGGTGGCCAGCTCGAAGGCCTTGGGCAGGTCGCCCACCAGCTGCACCCCCGGCGTGTACTTGATCTCGGTGACCTGGGTGCAGCCGATGGGGTTGGCGCTGGTGTCGGCGGCCAGCTCGCGCATCGCGATGGCGCCGGCCGGGAAGGTGCGGAAGCGTGGCAGCAGCGTGTCATGCACACCCAGCTGCCGCATCACGTTGGCGAAGTGGATGCCGGCCGTTGCGCGCACCGGGTCGGGGAAATAGATGGCATCGGCCGCCAGCAGCGCGGCACGCAGCGCATCGGGTGTGTGCACATCGGGCAGCGCCGTGCCGCTGCGCACCGCCACGCCGGTGAGCACCTGGCCCAGCGGCACGCGGCTGTCGGCGCGCAGGTGGCCTTCGCTG
>JBASTF010000645.1:0-2295 GCA_049274755.1 Rubrivivax sp.
CGGCCCAGGCGGCGCAAGGCCTCGTCGATGGCTTGTTCACGCAGCGCATGGGCGCGGCGCAGCGCTTGTTCGCGCAGGCGGGCGGGGTCGGTGTGCATCGTGGTGGCTCCGTCTGTGACCAGGAGACACGACTGTCGCGCCGCCGCTGCAGCGGCGAAACCGGGGCGGCCGGACAACGGCTGTGCAGCCGCTGCACAAGCGTGGCGCCATGACATCATCGCTGCATGGCCCGCACCTCAGCCCTGACGCTGGACGACTTCGCGCTGTTTGCGCGTGTGGCGGAGCTGCGCAACCTCTCGGCCGTGGCGCGTGAACGCGATGTGCCGCCGTCGCAGGTGTCGCGCGCGCTGGCGCGCATCGAAGCTGCCTGCGGCGCGAAGCTGGTGCACCGCACGACCCATGGCCTGTCGCTCAGCGAAGAAGGTGAAGGCCTGGCCGTGCACGGCGCGCAGTTGCTGGCGCTGGCGGCCCAGTTCGAAGCCGACCTGGACGAACGCCACGGCGACCCCAGCGGCCTGGTGCGTGTGGCCACCAGCCCGGTGATCGCGCTGTACCTGCTGCCCTGCCTGGGGCCGCTGCTCGAACGCCACCCGCGGCTGCGGGTGGAGATCGCGGCCGACGACCGCTTGGTCGACATGGCGCGCGACAGCATCGACATCGCCATCCGCACCGGCACGCCGGCCAGCGACGGCCTGGTGGCGCGCAGCATCGGCACCCACGAACGGGCGCCCTATGCCGCGCCGGCCTACCTGGCGCGCCACGGCATGCCCCAGCACCCCGACGACCTGGACCAGCACCTGCTGATCGGCAACAGCGCCAGCGCGGTGCTGAACCGCTGGCAGTTCATCGTCGACGGCCAGCCGCGCGAACTGAAGGTGGCCGGGCGGCTGCGCACCGACAACACCGCCATCGTGCTGGCGATGGCGCTGCAAGGCCTGGGCATCGCACGGCTGAACCGCATTGCCGCGGCGCCGCATGTGGCCAGCGGCGCCCTGGTGCCGGTGCTGCCGGCCTATGCCGAACACACACCGGCGCCGGTGTATGCCGTGATGCTGCCCGACCGCCAGCGCCTGCCCAAGGTGCGCGCCTGCGTCGACCACTTCGCGGCCTGGTTCGCTGCCGGGAGCCCGGCATGAGCCCGCCCGTCGACAAGCTGAAGAAGCGCGAACCCGGTGACCCGGTGGAGCACTACCCCGGCCTGTCGCGGCGGCGCAAGCTGCTGCTGGCGCTGCTGGCCGTGGTCACCGCCGTCACCGTGGTGCTGACGCTGCTGAACCCGCCGGGCGGTGTGCAGCGTGTGCGCAAGCTGCCGGCCGATGCCGCGGCCTGCAGCGGCGTGCAGACGCGCGACTGCGTCGGTGGTGTCGTCGAGGTCATCGTGCCTGCAGCGGCCAGCGCCGCCAGCGCACGCTGAAGAGGCCACGGTGGCCAGCCCCCGTGCCAGCCTGCGTTTCCAGCGTGTCGCCGACATCGACGTGCGCGGCTGGGACGAGATCTGGCGCCTGACCTGCCGCTTCTACGCCACCGAACGCCCCTGGGTCGAGCGCCGGCTCAAAAGCTTCGACGAACTGCTGCTGTTCCGCAGCCGCGCCGACCGCCAGCTCGTCGGCATGGCGGCGATGGCCGAAGACGTCATCACCTTCCAGGGCCGGCGTGTCGTGGTGATCTTCACGCAGCACACCGTCGTCGACCCGCGCTACCGCGGCCACAACCTGCTGCAGCGGGCCGCGGTGCGGCGCATGTGGCGCTGCTGGCTGGACCACCCGCTGAAACCGCGCTACTGGGCTTTCGACACCAGCAGTGCACGTGGCTACCTGCTGCTGCCCGGCAACCTGCGCGACTACTGGCCGCGCCGCAACGCCGAGACGCCGGCCTGGGAAGCGCAGTTCATCGCCGAATACGGCAGCCGCCGTTATGGCGAGGCCTGGCAGGGTGCGGGCACCGTGCGTGCGTCGCCGAAGAAGCGGTTGCTGCCGACGGCGGCACCGTTGCGCGCCGACGCCTCGCGCCAGCCCGAGCTGGCGTTTTTCGAGCAGCGCAACCCCGGCCATGCCGACGGCGACGCGCTGCTGTGCCTGGTGCCGCTGACCTGGGCCAATGCCTGGCAGCTGCTGAAACGCGCCGTCGCGCGCTGGGCGCGGCGGCGCATGACGGGCACCTGAGGCTCAGGGTTCGATCGCGATGCCGCGCAGCACGCCGCCACCGGCCACGGTGCCGATGGCGCTGGCGCGGCCGCTGGCCAGGTCCACCAGGTACAGCGTCGTGCGGCCGTTCTGGCGCAGCGCCGCGAAGGCC
>JBASTF010000646.1:0-1786 GCA_049274755.1 Rubrivivax sp.
CTACCAGGCCAAAAAGCAGAACGAGCGACGCTGGAAAATGTTCGTGGGCCTGCGGGCCTGAAGCCGGACGGCGCCCCGGCAACGGTCAGGCCGCCACGTCCTTGGGCCGCTTGGCCGCCAGGCTGTCGCGGCTGCGCGCGTTGATGAGGCGCAGCTCGGCCAGGGAGGCCTCGATCTGGGCGCGCTTGGCTTCCAGCTCGGCAATCGCCGCATCGGTTTTCTCGATGACGTAGGTCAGCTGCTGGATGCGGCCCTCGCCGTGCTGGCCGTACATGTCCAGGTAGTGCTTGATCTCGGACAGCGGCGAGCCCAGCGGCGTGCGGTTCAGCGCCCAGGCGATGGCCGGCACCAGCAGCAGGGCCAGCAGGGTCAGCGCCGTCTGTGCGTTCAGCACGGGAATCGGCAACCAGTCCATCGCTGCAAACGGCTGGATGGTCGGCGGGCTGTCGACCTTGGGAAAACTCACGCGGTAGGCAAAACTCGCCAGCGCCGTGGCCAGCAGCGTGATGCCCAGGCCCGCCACATGCTGCGACAAGCCCAGCAGCACGGCCAGGCCGCTGTGCAGCAGACCAAACGCAGCGCCGACCAGGGCCGCCACCAGCACACCGGTCCACAGCCCGCCGCCCTGGTAGACGGTGACCCAGCCGGCAAAAGCCCCGGCAACCATGATGCCCTCGATGCCCAGGTTCAGCACACCGGCACGTTCACACAGCAGCACACCC
This sequence comes from Rubrivivax sp., assembly GCA_049274755.1. Taxonomy (GTDB): domain Bacteria; phylum Pseudomonadota; class Gammaproteobacteria; order Burkholderiales; family Burkholderiaceae_C; genus Rubrivivax. The sequence goes on from JBASTF010000646.1 coordinate 723, forward strand.
AGCGTGCCCAGGATCAGCGGCGTCGCAATGCGCAGCACCGCAATCCAGAACGGCGCGGCAAGCAAGAGATCCAGCACTTCACTCATCGGCGCACCCGGTACTGCGTGAACAGCGTCGCCACCAGCATCGCGATCAGCGCCACGGCGACGATGACGTCGGCGATGTAGGTCGGCACCGTCACCACGCGGCTCATGCTGTCGGCGCCCACCAGCATGCCGGCGACAAACACCGCCGCCGCCGCCACCCCCAGCGGATGCAGCATCGCCAGCATCGCGATGACGATGCCGCTGTAGCCGTAGCCCGGGCTCATGTCCAGCGTGACATAGCCGGTGCGGCCAGCCACCTCGATGGCACCGGCCAGCCCCGCCAGCGCGCCCGACAACAAGGCCACCAGCACCGCTGTGCGCTGCACCGGCAGCCCGGCGAAGCCGGCGGCCCGGGGGTTGGCGCCGACGGCGCGGATGGCAAAACCCAGGGTCGTGAAACGCAGCAGCGCCCACAGCGCCAGGGCCAGCGCCAGCGCCAGCAACAGCCCGGTGTGCACGCGGCTGCGTTCGATCAGCTTGTCGAGCTGCAGCATGTCCTGCAGCGCCACGCTCTGCGGCCAGCCCATCGCCGTGGGGTCCTTCATCGGGCCGTCGAGCAGGGCCGACACGACCAGCAGCACGATGAAGTTCAGCAGCAGCGTCGTCACCACCTCGTCGACACCGAGTCGGCTCTTCAGCAGCGCCGGCCCCAGCAGCAGCAGGGCGCCGGCCAGCGCGGCGGCCAGCAGCATCGCCGGGAACAGCAGCCAGGGCGAGAGCTCGAAGCCGCTGCCGCCATGCAGCCCGCCCACCGCCACGGCCGCCAGCGCGCCGGCATAGAGCTGGCCTTCGGCGCCGATGTTGAAGAGCCGCGCGCGGAAGGCCACGGCCGCCGCCAGGCCGGTGAAGATCAGCGGCGTCGCTCGGGTCAGCGTCTCGGTGATGGCCAGGCGCGAACCGAAGCCGCCTTCGAGCAGCAGCGCATAGGCCTGGCCCACCGGCGCGCCGGCCCAGGCCACCAGCAGCGAGGTGACCAGC
>JBASTF010000647.1:0-1965 GCA_049274755.1 Rubrivivax sp.
GGGCAACGTGGTGATGGCCTTCGTCGCGCTGACCCTGGTGTTCGAACGCACCGAGCGCCAGCTGCGCGATTCGCAGCGCCGGCTGCGTGTGCTGGCCAACACCGACACGCTGACCAATGTGCCCAACCGCCGCCACTTCAACGAACTGGCGACGCTGGCGCTGCGCGCCGACGGCCCCGGCAGCGCGGCGCTGCTGATCTTCGACATCGACCACTTCAAGCGCATCAACGACCGCCTGGGCCATGCCGCCGGCGACCGTGCGCTGCGCCTGGTGTCCGAGGCCATGACCGAACACCTGCGTGCGCAGGACATCGCCGGCCGCCACGGCGGCGACGAATTTGTGCTGCTGCTGCGCGGCACACCGCTGCGCGACGCCGGCCATGTGGCCGCACGCATCGTGCAGCGGCTGCAGGAACGTGCCGAGTTCTCGACGCTGCCGCCGCTGAGCCTGAGCTTCGGCATGGTGCAGGTGCTGGGTGGCGAAGGCATTGCCGACGCGCTGCGCCGCGCCGACCAGGCGCTGTACGAAGCCAAGCGCCAGGGCCGTTCACGCGCCGTTGCCGCTTTCGGCGACGAAGACGAGCCGGTGTTCAGCGAAAGCCAGCGCCTGGGCCTGACGACCTGCTGAGAGCCAGCGCAGCGGCACGCCGATAATCGGCGCGCCGATGAACGCCCCAGCCCCTCCGACGGCCCCGCCCCGCCCCGGCGACAGCTATGTGCAGTCGTTCGCCCGTGGCCTGTCGGTGATCCGCAGCTTCAGCGCCAGCACGCCCAGCCAGACCCTGGCCGACGTGGCGCGCCGCACCGGCCTGACCCGCGCCGGCGCACGCCGCATCCTGCTGACGCTGGAGCAGCTGGGTTATGTCGAAGCCGAAGGCCGGCAGTTCCGGCTGACACCGCGCATCCTGGACCTGGGCTTTGCCTACCTCTCGTCGCTGCCACTGTGGAACCTGGCCGAGCCGGTGATGGAAGCCCTGGTCGAGCAGGTGAAGGAATCGTGCTCGGCCGCGGTGCTGGACGGCAGCGACATCGTCTACGTGCTGCGTGTGCCCACGCACAAGATCATGAGCATCAACCTCGGCACCGGCAGCCGGCTGCCGGCCAGCTGCACCTCGATGGGCCGTGTGCTGCTGGCCGGGCTGGCACCCGACGAGCTGCTGCGCCGGCTGCAGGCTACCGCGCCGCATCCGGCGCACACGGCACGCACGCTGACGGCGCCGGAAGCGCTGGCCACGGCGGTGGACGAGGTGCGGCGCCAGGGCTGGTGCCTGGTCGACCAGGAGCTGGAAGACGGCCTGGTCTCGCTGGCCGCGCCCATTGTCGACCGCGCCGGGCGCACGATCGCGGCGCTGAACATCAGCGGCCAGGCCCACCGCACACCGCCGGCGCTGATGCAGGAGCGTTTCCTGCCCAAGCTGCGCGAAGCCGCGGCGCAGATCTCGCAGCTGCTGCGGATGAAGTCCTGATGCTGGGTGCCATCGTTTCCATCAGCGTCGGTGCGGCACTCGGTGCCCTGCTGCGCTGGGCGCTGGCGCTGTGGCTCAACGGCTTGTTCCCCGCGGTGCCACCGGGCACGCTGCTGGCCAATGTCGTCGGCGGCTACCTCATCGGCCTGGCGATGGCGCTGTTTGCGCACCAGGTGACGCTGCCACCGGAGTGGCGGCTGTTTGTCACCACCGGTTTTCTCGGTGGCCTGACGACCTTCTCGACCTTTTCGGCCGAGGTCGTGACGCTGCTGCAGCAAGGCCGCCTGGGCTGGGCGATCGGCGCCATCACGCTGCAAGTCAGCGGCTCGCTGCTGGCCACGCTGGCCGGCCTGGCGAGCTACGAAGTGCTGCGGCGCTAGTGTCCTGTCCCGCTGATACGTGAGCAAAGTCGATGCAGTTTTTCGAGGATCGAATCTGCGGTGGCTGTCCACTTGAAGGGCTGGCAGTTCGTGTTGTAAGTGGTGACGAAGTGATCGAT
>JBASTF010000648.1:0-2890 GCA_049274755.1 Rubrivivax sp.
GTGCGCGTGCCCGCAGCTGCTGCGGTTCGCCGCTGGCGCTGCGCAGCGTGGCCGTCCAGCCGTCGGCGCTGCGCCGTGCTTCGGTGCAGCGTGTGCGTGTCAGCACCCGTGCGCCGCGTTCGTGTGCGTCGATGGCATTCAGCACGACCAGGCGCGCGTCGTCGACCCAGCCGTCGGAATAGACAAAGCCGCTGCGGTACTGCGGCTGCAGCGGTGCCCCCAGCGGGCTGCCGCGCAGGTCGACGCCGCGGGACCCCGGCAGCACCTCGCGCCGCGCCAGGTGGTCGTAGAGGAAGAGGCCGATGCGGATCATCCAGGCCGGCCGCAAGGACTTGTTGTCAGGGTCGTGCGGCATCACGAAGCGCAGCGGCCACATGATGTGCGGCGCGCTCTTCAGCAGCACCTCGCGTTCCTGCAGCGCCTTGCGCACCAGCGCGAACTCGTAGTACTCCAGGTAGCGCAGGCCGCCGTGGATGAGTTTGGTCGATGCGCTGGAGGTGTGCGAGGCCAGGTCGTCCTGCTCGACCAGCAGCACACGCCAGCCGCGGCCTGCCAGGTCACGCGCAATGCCGGCGCCATTGATGCCGCCGCCGACCACCAGCACGTCACAGGCTGCTTCGCCCACCTTGTCTCCGCTCGTTTGTTTTCGATTTTTGTTCGTTTGTGTTCGATTGCACGCCGAGTTTTCCCTGACATGCGTTCGTATTGTTTCGTTTAGCCTCGCCCGCCATGGATCGCAACCCCCGCCAGGCAGCGCTGCTGGACGAGGTGCAGCGCCTGGGTTCGGTGTCGGTGGAAGCGCTGTCCGAGCGTTTCGGCGTCACGCTGCAGACGGTGCGGCGCGACGTGAAGCTGCTCGCCGAAGCCGGGCTGCTGGCTCGTTTCCACGGCGGCGTGCGTGTGCCACGCTCGACCACCGAGAACATCGCCTACCGCCAGCGCCAGCTGCTGCAGCAGGACGCCAAACGTGCCATCGCCCGCGCCGTCGCCGCCGCCGTGCCGGCCGGCTGCTCGCTGTTCCTGAACATCGGCACGACCATCGAAGCCGTGGCGCGCGAGCTGCTGCACCACAACGGCCTGCGTGTCATCACGAACAACCTGAACGTCGCGGCCATCCTCTCGGACAACCCCGACATCGAGCTCATCGTCGCCGGCGGCGTGGTGCGCAGCCGCGACCGCGGCATCGTCGGCGAAGCGGCGGTGGACTTCATCCGCCAGTTCCGTGTCGACATCGGACTGATCGGCATCTCGGGCATCGAAGCCGACGGCAGCCTGCGCGACTTCGACTACCGCGAGGTGACGGTGGCACGCGCCATCATCGACGCCTCGCGCGAAGTCTGGCTGGCCGCCGATGCCAGCAAGTTCAACCGCCCGGCCATGGTGGAGGTGGCCAAGCTCGGCCAACTCGATATGCTGTTCACCGACCAGGCGCCGCCCGCGCCGTTCGAAGCGCTGCTGGCCGAAGCCGGCGTGCAGTGCCAGGTCGCCGGAGACAACAGCCCATGACGACGAAGAACCACATCCTGGCACTCGACCAGGGCACGAGCAGCTCGCGCAGCATCGTCTTCGACCGTGACGGCCGCATCCGCGCCGTCGCGCAGCGCGAGTTCCGGCAGATCTTCCCGCAGCCCGGCTGGGTGGAACACGACGCCGAGGAGATCTGGGCCACGCAGCTGGCCACGGCGCAGGAAGCGCTGGCCACGGCCGGGCTGACGGCGCGCGACATCGCGGCCATCGGCATCACCAACCAGCGCGAGACCACCGTGGTGTGGAACCGCCGCACCGGCGCCCCCATCCACAACGCCATCGTCTGGCAGGACCGCCGCGGCGAGCCGCTGTGCGCCCAGCTGCGCGCCCATGGCCTGGCCGACGAGATCCGGCGCAGCACCGGCCTCGTCATCGATTCGTACTTTTCGGCGACCAAGATCCGCTGGCTGCTGGACCATGTGAACGGCGCCCACATCGCCGCCGCGCACGGCGACCTGGCCTTCGGCACCGTCGACAGCTGGCTGCTGTGGAAGCTGACCGGCGGGCGTGTGCATGCCACCGACGTCAGCAATGCCTCGCGCACGATGTTGTTCGACATCCGCCACAACGTCTGGGACCACGAGCTGCTGAAGGCCTTGCACGTGCCCGACAGCCTGCTGCCGCAGGTGTTCCCGTCCAGCCATGTGTTCGGCGAGACCACGCTGTTCGGCGAGGCCATTCCGATCGCCGGCATGGCCGGCGACCAGCAGGCGGCACTGTTCGGCCAGGCCTGCTTCAGCGCCGGGCTGGCGAAAAACACCTACGGCACCGGCTGCTTCATGCTGATGCACACCGGCGAGCGTTTCGAAACCTCGGCCAACGGCCTGCTGACGACGGCCGCCGCGCAACCCGCGGCCACGCCCGAGTACGCGCTGGAAGGCAGTGTTTTCGTCGGCGGCGCCGTCGTGCAATGGCTGCGCGACGGCCTCAACGCCATCCGTGCCAGCGGCGAGGTGCAGGCCCTGGCCGAAAGTGTGCCCGACAGCGGCGGCGTGATGTTCGTGCCGGCCTTCACTGGCCTGGGTGCACCGTACTGGAAGGCCGACGTGCGCGGCGCCATCGTCGGCCTCAGCCGCGGCACGACGGTGGCCCACATCGCACGTGCCGCGCTGGAGAGCATCGCCTTCCAGAGCGCAGCGCTGCTGCAGGCGATGAGCCGCGACACCGGCCCGGTGCACGAGCTGCGTGTCGACGGCGGCGCCAGCGTCAACAACCTGCTGATGCAGTTCCAGGCCGACCTGCTGGGCATTCCCGTCGTGCGGCCCCAGGTCACCGAAACCACGGCGCTGGGCGCCGCCTATCTGGCCGGGCTGGCCACCGGCGTCTGGCGCAGCCGCGACGCACTGGCCGCGCAATGGCAGGC
>JBASTF010000649.1:0-3196 GCA_049274755.1 Rubrivivax sp.
CTGCGGCTCGGCGGTGGCGGCCAGGGCGCCACGGGGCGCTTCCACCACCGGGGCGGCGGCGCCGACACGTTCGAGCTGCTGCACGCTTTCCGGCGCCATCGCCAGCACTTCCACACCTTCGGGGCAGGGGCGGGTGGACATCACGACGGCGTCGTCACCGAAGGCCTGCTTGACCAGCGCGAGCGCATCGCGCGAGGTGCGGGCGGTGAAACGTTTGACGTTCATCAGTGTGCTCCGATGATCGAACCGATGCGGATCGAATGGGTCTCAGGAATCTCGCTGTGGCCCAGCACCTTCAGGCGCGGGGCGGCACGTTTGAGCAGGCGCGCCATCGGCGCGCGGATCAGGTCGGGCACCAGCAGGCAGGCGGGCAGGCCCAGGTCTTCCTGCTTGCGCGTGGTGTTGGCGGCGCTCTTGGTCAGCGTGTCGGCGACACCGGGGTCCAGCGCGGCGCCGTGCGGCGAGGTCAGGGCCTGCGTCACCAGGCGCTCGAGCTCGGGCTCCAGCGCGATGACGTCGAGTTCCTTGGTGCCGCCGTAGATCTGCTGCACGATGGCCGGCGCCAGGTGGGTGCGGATGCGCTTCACCAGCTCGCCGGGGTCGGTGACGGTGGCGGCATGTTCGGCCAGGCACTCGACGATGCTGCGCATGTCGCGGATGTGCACGCCCTCTTCCAGCAGCAGCTGGAGGATTTTCTGGAGCGTTGCGATGCCGACCATTTTGGGAACCACGTCTTCGATCAGTTTGGGTGCCAGCTTCGTGACATGCTCGACCAGCTGTTGTGTCTCCACACGACCCAGCAAACGAGCTGCATTCACTTGCATCAAGTGTGAAAGATGGGTCGCCACGACGGTCGCGCAATCAACGACCGTAAACCCGGCCATTTGGGCCATCTCGCGGTGGCGCTCGTCGATCCACACCGCCGGCAGGCCAAAGGCCGGGTCGATGGTCTTGGTGCCGGGCAGCTGCTGCTGTGCGCCGCCGGGGTTGATGGCCAGAAACTGGCCCGGGTAGGCCTCGCCTTCGCCGACCACGGCACCGCGCAGCGTGACGCGGTAGACACTGGGCTTGAGCTCCAGGTTGTCGCGGATGTGCACAGGCGGCGGCAGGAAGCCCACGTCCTGCGCGAACTTCTTGCGCACGCCCTTGATGCGCGCCAGCAGGTCGCCCTGGCGGGCCTTGTCGACCAGGGCGATGAGGCGGTAGCCCACTTCCAGGCCCAGCGTGTCCACAGGCTGCAGGTCGTCCCAGCTGGCTTCGGCATTGGGCTGCGCCGGGTCTTCGCCGGTCTTGCGCTCGGGCTGCGCCGCCTCGCGCTTTTTCTTCTTCATCAGCTGCCAGGTCAGCGCGCCCAGGGCGCCGCCGATCAGCAGGAACACCAGGTGCGGCATGCCCGGAACCAGGCCCAGCGCGGTGACGATGCCGGCGGTGATGCCCAGGGCCTGCGGCGAGTCGAAGACCTGGCCGCGGATCTGCGAGCCGATGTCCTGGTCCTTGCCGACACGCGAGATCACCATCGCCGAAGCCACCGAGATCAGCAGGCCGGGAATCTGCGCCACCAGCGCGTCGCCGACGGCCAGCAGGATGTAGCTTTCGGCCGCCTGGCTGGCGCTCAGGCCATGCATCGCCATGCCGATGATGAAACCGCCGACGATGTTGATGAACAGGATCAGCAGGCCGGCCATCGCGTCGCCGCGAACGTACTTGCTGGCACCGTCCATGCTGCCGAAGAAGTCGGCTTCTTCGCCGACCTCGGCGCGGCGGCGGCCGGCCTCCTTCTCGTCGATCAGGCCGGCGTTCAGCTCGGCGTCGATCGCCATCTGCTTGCCGGGCATCGCGTCCAGGGTGAAGCGCGCGCCGACTTCGGCGATGCGCTCGGCACCCTTGGTGACGACGATGAAGTTGATGACGACGAGGATGGCGAAGACGATCAGGCCGACGGCGAAGTTGCCGCCGATCAGGAAGTGGCCGAAGCTCTCGATCACCGCACCGGCGGCGCCGGGGCCGTTGTGGCCGTCCAGCAGCACCACCCGTGTCGAGGCCACGTTCAGGCTCAGACGCAGCAGCGTCGTCACCAGCAGCACGGTGGGCAGGGCCGCGAAGTCCAGCGGCTTGACCATCTGCGCCGCCACCATCATCACCATCAGCGCGATGGCGATGTTGAAGGTGAACAGCAGGTCCAGGATGAAGGGCGGCAGCGGCAGCACCATCATCGACAGCATCAGCACGACGAAGATGGGCAGCGTCATCATCTTCGCCGCCGCCGCGTTGGGGCCGAACCAGCCGTTCAGCTTCTGCATCAGCGCGTTCACAGTTCAGGCTCCTGCTTCGGGGGCTGCGGGTTCAGCGGGTCCATGCCGGCCGGCACCTCGACGTTCGGTTGCGGCGCCGTCATCGGGCGGCCGGCGGCCATCGCGGCACGCAGCTGGAACACCCAGGCCAGCACCTGGGCCACGGCGGAAAACAGCGCGGCCGGGATCTCCTGGTCGATCTCGGCGTGTTTGTAGAGCGCACGCGCCAGCGGCGGTGCCTGCAGCACGGGCACGTTGGCGCCCTGGGCCGTGTCGCGGATCTTGAAAGCCAGCAGGTCGGCGCCCTTGGCCACGACCCGCGGCGCGGCCATCGTGGCTTCGTCGTACTTCAGCGCCACGGCGAAGTGGGTGGGGTTCATCACCACCAGGTCGGCGCCGGGCACGGCGGCGATCATGCGGCGCGACGCCAGCTCGCGCATCTTGGCCTTGATCTTGCCCTTGACCTCGGTGTTGCCCTCGACGTCCTTGTGTTCCTTCTTCACTTCCTCGACGTTCATGCGCAGGCGGCGCAGCAGCAGCTGGCGCTGCAGCGGCACGTCGATCAGCGCAAACAGCGCCAGCGCCAGCAGCAGCAGCAGCAGGCCGTCCCGCAGCAGCGCGCCGGCGCTGCCCAGCGCCGCCGGCAGCGGCACCGCGATCAGTGCCGCGAACTGCGGCAGCTGGGCCCGGAAATACAGCACGCCGATGGTGGCCAGAACGACGGCCAGCAGGCAGGCTTTCAGCATCTCGCCGAGCTGCTGCTTGGAAAACAGCCGGCCGAAGCCACCGATGGGGTCGACCTTGGAGAAGCTGGGCTGCAGCGGCTGCAGCGTGAAGTTCCAGCCGCCCGACAGCACGCTGGCGGCCACCGCCAGCGCGGCGACGACGGCGCCCAGCGGCAGCAC
>JBASTF010000650.1:0-4103 GCA_049274755.1 Rubrivivax sp.
GGGCTGAGCCGGGCACTGCGCAACGCTGTCGGGGCGACGGTGGGCGCCCGCAGGGCCGCCGTCATGGAGCGGGGGCGACGACGTTTTCGCCCTTCACCGCGCCCATGTCCTGGATCAGCCGCCTGCGGTTGCGCCAGGCGCGCAGCGAGCGCGGCAGCGTCAGCAGCGAGGTGATCCAGTACAAGCCCTTGAAGGCCCACAACGAAGCCCAGATCGGCGAGCGCCCGTAGATGTCGCCGGCCAGCAGCGACAGCACGGCTTCCTGCATGCGCAGCGGGTTGGCCGGGTGCATGAAGAGGTCGCGGATCGCCGGGTTGGTCATGCGGTGGATGAACCACGAGAACTCGCGGGGGCCGTGGCGCATCAGCTTGTCGAAGCGGCGGCAGGCCGCCGGATAGGCCGCGGGTTCGTCCAGCGCCTTGGCGACGACGGCAGCACCTTCGAAGGCGCTGACCATGGCCAGGTAGACACCCGAGGAGAACACCGGGTCGATGAAGGCGTAGGCATCGCCCAGCAGCAGGAAACGTTCGCCATGGCTGCGTTCGGAGGTGTAGGCGTAGTTGCCGGTGGCCCAGACCTGGTCGTCGACCAGGGTCGCGCCGGCCAGGCGTTCGGCCAGCGGCGGCGACATCGCGATCGTGTCGGCGAAAAACTCCTTCAGCGGCTTGTCGCGTGTTTTCAGGTACTCGGGCCAGCAGACGGCGCCGATGCTGGTGCTGCCGTCGGCCAGCGGGATGAACCAGAACCAGCCGTGCGCGAACCAGAAGATGCTGATGTGGCCTTCCTTGCGGCCTTCCAGCCGCCTGGCGCCGCGGAAGTGGCCGAACAGCGCGGCGCTGTTGTGCTTGCGGTTCTTCTGCTTCCAGTCGTTCTGGTTGGCCAGCAGCGTGTCGCGGCCGCTGGCGTCGACGACGAACTTCGCGCGCCAGCGCTGCGTGGCGCCGTCGTCGAGCACGGCGTCGATGCTGGCGCCGTCGGCGTCGAAGTCGACATGGCGCACACGCACGCCTTCCAGCATGCGGGCGCCGGCAGCACCGGCATTGCGGAACAGGATGTCGTCGAACGCCGAGCGCCGCACCTGCCAGGCCATGGGCATGGACTTGTCCCAGGCGTCGCCGAACTCGAGGTAGCTGCGGTGCCGGTGCTGCGGCGAGCAGAACTCGACGCCCCACTTGGGCATGCCGATGGCTTCGACCTGGGCACGCACACCCAGCTGTTCGAGCAGCGGCACGTTGGCCGGCAGCAGCGATTCGCCGATGTGGAAGCGCGGGTGGTGGGCTTTTTCGAGCACCACCACGTCGCGGCCCTGGCGCGCCAGCAGCGTGGCGATGGTGGCGCCGGCCGGCCCGCCGCCGACCACCAGCACGTCGCAGTGCTGGCTGGGGCGAGAATCGGAACTGGCGGTGGTCGCCTGGGTCATGGCTGCACGGCGTCGAAAAGGTCCTGGAACATCGGGGCCAGCGGCGCGGCGACGCGGCGACGCCTGTCGCGTGGCCGTCATGCCCGTCTCATCCGATTATTGCAAAGTCAGCTGCATGAACCGACCGGTCCCGCTGCCCCTGCCCGCTGCCCCGGCAACCCGTTGGCATGCCGAACTGGGCCGGCGTGTCCGGCGCCACCCGGCGTTGAAGACCCTGGGCATCAGCGCCTTCATCGCGCTGTTTTTCCAGGGCTACTTCCACATGCTGCGCAACCCGGTGTTCCCGGTCACCGAGATGCCGCTGACACCGCTGGACGCCTGGATCCCCTTCCAGCCGCAGGCGCTGGCGGTCTACCTGTCGCTGTGGCTCTACGTCGGCGTGGCGCCGGGGCTGCTGCTGACGCTGCGTGACCTGCTGGTCTACGGCCTGTGGGCGGCAGCGCTGTGCCTCGTTGGCCTGGCCTGCTTCTACCTGTGGCCGACCACCGTGCCACCGCGCACGATGGACGTCAGCGGCCTGCCCGGCTTTGCGCTGCTGCAAGGGGTGGACGGTGCCGGCAACGCCTGCCCCTCGCTGCATGTGGCGACGGCGGTGTTCACGGCGCTCTGGGTGCGGCGGCTGCTGGCCATCGTCGGCGCGCCGGCCTGGCTGCACGGGCTGAACCTGGCCTGGGTGCTGGCCATCACCTGGTCGACGGTGGCGATCCGCCAGCACGTGGTGCTGGACGCGGTGGCCGGCGCCGTGCTGGGCACGCTGTTCGCCTGGGCCGCCATCCGCTGGAGTGCGGGGGTCGGCACCGACCGGGGCCGCTGAGGCCTCGGGCTATCATCGGCCCTTGCGCTGGCGGGGGGATCAAAACAGGGCCGGCGACGACGATGGAATTGGCACGATGAGCTCGCTCAAGGAATTGCAGGACCTGATCCAGGAGAAGTACGGGCTCGACCCTTCGACGCTGGACCCGCACGCCTCGATGCGCGGCAGTGGCATCGACTCGCTCGCGCTGGTGGAGTTCCTCTTCGCCGTCGAAGACAAATACGGCATCTCGGTGCCCGACGAACATTCCAACATCGACACGCTGGCCGAACTGGCCGAGGTCGTCGACAAGGTGCGCGCGGCGCAGTCGCAGGCGGCCTGAGGCAGCAACAGCAAAACACGTGGCCGAGGTTGTCGTCTCCGGGCTCGGGGTGGTGTCGCCGCATGGCGACGACGCCGCCGCCATGTTCGACGCCGTGCTGGCTGGCCGTTCGGCCGTGCAGGCCGTGTTCCCCGAACTGCCCAAGGCCGCGCCCGCGGCCACCGTCGCCTTCGACGAAAGCCGCTGGTTCACGAAGCTGCAGCTGGCCGGTGTCGACCGTGTCAGCCAGCTCGCCGTGGCCGCTGCCGACCTGGCGCTGCGCGATGCCGGTGGCCTGGACGGCCAGGACCGCGAACGCATCGGTGTCTACGCCGGCTGCGGCATGGGCGGCGCCGCGGCGCTGGAAGCCGCCTACCGTGCCGGCATCGGCGGCAACGGGCGTGTGCCGCCGCTGACGATTCCGGCCTTCATGCCCAACGCACCGGCCGGCCATGTGGCGATGCGCTTCGGCGTGCTGGGCCCGGTGCTGACCTACTCGGTGGCCTGCGCCTCGTCGGCCGTGGCCATTGCCGAGGCGGCGAAGGCGGTGCAGCGCGGCGAAATCGACGTCGCCATCGCCGGCGGCAGCGAAGCGCTGATCGTGCCCGGCGTCGTCATGGCCTGGCAGGCGATGCAGACGCTGGCCAGCTTCGCGCCCGGCGAAGCCGCCAGCGCCTGCAAACCCTTCGCCAGCGACCGCAGCGGTTTTGCGCTGGGCGAAGGCGCGGCCTTCCTGGTGCTGGAATCCGCCGCCCGTGCCAGGGCCCGTGGCGCCCGCGCTTATGCACGCCTGGCCGGCTGGGGCATCGGCTGCGACGCCACGCACCTGACCAAGCCCGATGTCGCCGGTCAGCAGCGTGCACTGCGCGCCGCGCTGCGCACGGCCGGGCTGCAGCCGGCCGCGGTGGGCTACTGCAACGCCCACGGCACGGCAACGAAGATCGGCGACGTCGTCGAAGCCGAGGCCTTGCGCGGCCTGTGGGGCGAGGCTGCCATCGGCGGGCTGCGGGTCAGCTCGACCAAGGCCGTGCACGGCCACCTGCTCGGTGCCGCCGGCGCGCTGGAAGCGGCGATCACCGTGCTGGCGCTGCAGCGCCGCCAGCTGCCGCCGAATGCCCATTGCACCGTGCCCGACCCGGCACTGGGCCTGAACCTGGTGCTGCAGCCGGACACGGCGGCGCCCGGTCTGCAGGCTGCGGTCAGCAACTCCTTCGCCTTCGGCGGCACCAACACCGCGCTGCTGTTCACACGCGAATGACGGGGCGGGCGACGCATAGAATCGCCGCCTCATGTCCAGCACGCCAGACGCCGCCCCCAAGCCGAGCAACTTCCTGCGCGGCATCATCGAACGCGACCTCGAAGCCGGCGCCTGGAGCCAGCGCCGCTTCGCCGGCAGCCCGGGCGACGGCCCGCACCACCAAGCCGGTGCGCCCGACCCGGCACGCATCCGCACCCGCTTCCCGCCCGAGCCCAACGGCTACCTGCACGTGGGCCATGCCAAGAGCATCTGCATCAACTTTGGCCTGGCGCGCGACTACGGCGGCATCTGCCACCTGCGCTTTGACGAC
>JBASTF010000651.1:0-2124 GCA_049274755.1 Rubrivivax sp.
CCTGGGCCAGCCAGGGCAGGCGCTCGACGGCACGGCCGCAGGCACTCAGCGTGAACGGCGCCTCGTGCGCCGCGAACAGGTCGGCCAGGCGCCACCAGCCGACACGGGTGCCGAACTCGAAGTGGCTGTCGATGCAGGGGTCGACTGCGGCTTGGCGGTCGATGACCTCGTAGACGGCTTCGTTGTGGCCGTCGCCGTCGGCCATCGAGAACTCCGCGCCTTCCTCGAAGTTGACGACGAAGGACACGGCCAGCGCCTGGCCCTGGGGCCAGCGCAGTGGCGGCGGCTGCTTGCCGTAGCCGCGGAAGTCACGCATGCCAAGCACTCCTCAATCGGTCATTCGGCCTTGATGTTGCGGTCCTTCACCACCTTGGCCCATTTGTCGAACTCGCGGTTCAGGAAGGCCGCCGTCTGCTTCTGGTCCAGGCTCAGCCCGTCGGCACCCGATTCGCGCAGCCTGGCCTTGAAGTCGGGCAAGGCCTCGATGCCGCGCAGCTCGGCGTTCAGCTTGTCGACGGTGGCGGCCGGCGTCTTCGCCGGCGCCAGCAGCAGGTACCAGGCGGTGAACTCGTAGCCGGGCAGGCCGGCTTCGGCCACCGTCGGCACATCGGGCAGCAGCGGCGAACGCTGGGCGCCGGTGATGGCCAGCGCGTTCAGCTTGCCGGTTTTCACCAGCTGCAGCGACGAGGTGATGATGTCCACCGTGAAGGCGATGCGGCCGCCCATCACGTCCTGCAGCGCCGGTGCCGCGCCCTTGTAGGGCACGTGCAGCATGTCGATGCCGGCCATCGATTCCATCAGCGCCGCCGCCACGTGGCTGGTGCTGCCGGTGCCCGAACTGGCGAACTCCAGCGCCCCGGGTTTGCTGCGCGCTGCTGCCATCAGCTCGCGCAGTGTCTTGCCAGGGAAACCAGGCCCGGCGACGACCAGGCTGGGCACGGCCGCCACCATGCCCACAGGCACGAAGTCGCTCTTCGTGTCGTAGGGCAGCCTGGGCATGATGAAGGGGTTCACCGCATGGCCCACGGTGACGATGAGCAAGGTGCTGCCATCGGCCGGCGCCTTGGCCACCAGGTCGCTGCCGATCACGCCGCCGGCGCCGGGTTTGTTGTCCACCACCACCTGGCGGCCGGGCACGGCCTCCTGCAGCTTCTGCCCGATCAGGCGGGCATAGGTGTCGGCGGCGCCGCCGGCCGAAAAGGGCACGACGATGCGCAGCGCCTGTGCGCTGGCAGCGCCGGCGAAAGCTGTCGACAGCGTGGCGGCAAGCACCAGAACAAGGCGACGGAACGGGATGGCAGGCATGAATGGGCTCCTCGGATGCAACCGGCGGCCGATCGATGGTTCGGCGCGCCCCTTCGATGTGCACATTCATATTCTGATTGTGCACAAAGTGTCCCGCATGCGATTGCCGTGCCAGCATTCCCCCTACACTGCCGGCGCCGCCCGCTTCACCAGCCGACCCCGATGCCGACCCTGGACCTGGGCCGCAACTGCCCGGCCGGCATCGGGGGCATGCAACGGACGCAACCGCGTCGAAACCGGCCGAGCCCACATGACGACAACCCCGATCCGCAGCCTGCTTTGCACGCTGGCCCTGGCCTGTCCGGCCGCCGGCGCACAGGAAGAAGTGCCCTTCATCACCACACCCGACCACGTGACGCTGGCGATGCTGCAGCTGGCCGGTGTCTCGGCACAGGACTTCGTCATCGACCTCGGCTCCGGCGACGGCCGCATCGTCATCACCGCGGCGCGGCGCTTCGGCGCGCGTGGCCTGGGCGTGGAGATCGACCCCCACCTGGTGGCCAAGAGCCGCGACAACGCACGCAGCGCCGGTGTTGCCGGACGCGCCGAGTTCCATGTGCAGGACCTGTTCCGCACCGATCTGGCCCAGGCCCAGGTGGTGACGATGTACCTGCTGCCCGAGGTGAACCTGCAGCTGCGCCCGCGCCTGCTGACGCTGGCGCCGGGCACACGCATCGTCAGCCACGACTGGGACATGGGCGACTGGCGGCCCGAGCGCAGCCTCACGCTGCCGGTGCCCGACAAGGCCATCGGCCGCGAGAAGAGCTCCGCCGTGCACCTGTGGATCGTGCCGGCGCGGCTGCAGGGCCAGTGGTGCAC
>JBASTF010000652.1:0-3812 GCA_049274755.1 Rubrivivax sp.
GCGGCGAACAGGCGTGCCGAGGCCAGCCCGATGCCGCGTGTGGCACCGGTCACCAGGCAGACCTTGCCCTGCAGGCTGGTGGCACTGGGCGTCATGCCGTAGGCCCGAGATCTAGAACTCGACGCCGTGACGGCCAAGAATGGCCCGCGCCTGCACCGGTGAACTCAGTGCCAGGATCTCGTCGGTGTCGAGCATGACATCGAACTCGGCTTCGAGTTCCGTCACCAGGGCCATGTGGGCCACCGAGTCCCACTGCGGGATGCTCTCGTAGCTCAGCGTGTCGACCACGGCACTCTCAGGCACGGCCAGCGCAGTCGCAAAGCAGCGCACCAGCTTCTCCGGATTGCCCATGCGTCAATTCTCCAAACGGTTGTGCAGCACGCGGTAGTCACCGCGCACCGAGATGATCATGCGGTCGCCGGTGTCGGCCTTCACGTAGGCGTGGCTGTCGACCTGGCATTGCCGGCCCAGGTGCACACGCGGGAAGATTGTCGCGCGTGTGCCCAGGAAACACTGCTCACCGATGCTGGACCAGCCGTTCAGCGCCGCGTAGGGCGACAGCACGCTGAAGGCCCCGACCTCGCTGTCATGGCCGACGCTGCAGAACACGTTGACGACGCTGCCCAAGCCCAGGCGCGCCCGCGCGTTGACGATCGCGTGGGGCGCAACGATGCTGCCTTCGCCAATGACGGCATCGGGCGCCACCAGGGCCAGCGGATGCACCAGGGTGTACAGGCCGTGGCCGGCGGCGCGCAGTGCCTCGATGGTCTCGCGGCGGAAACGCGGTGTGCCCGTGGCCACGACAAAGCGGCAGTCTGGCAACCGTGCGGCAGCCTGCATGCCGCCGAGGAAGGGCAGGCCGCACAGTGAGTCCGGCGCCGGGCCGGCGAGATGGTCGTCGACAACACCGGCCAGCGTCAGGCCCGGTGTTGTGGCCTGGCAGGCGCGCAGGTAGTGCACGAGCTCGGCCGCGAACCCGCCGCTGCCGACGACGACCACCGGGCCTGGGTGTGCAGGAACCACCGACACCACGCGCTCAGCCCGGCTGCACGAAGAAGCTGCGGATGGCCTGCGCAATGTGCGCCACCTGGGCGTCGCTCAGACCGGGCCAGCTGGGCAGATTGATGCCGCGCCAGGCCAGGTCTTCGGCCACGGCGTGTTTGCGGTAGCTGCGGGCGTACATCGGCATCGTGTGCACCGGGTAGAACACCGGCCGGGTTTCGATGCCGGCCTGCTTCAGATGGGCGCGCAGCGCGTCGCGCTGGTCGGGACGTTCGACCAGCAGGCAGACCATCCAGAAGCTGTGCACCGTGTCCGGCGCCTCGCCGTGCAACGTCACCGGCACGCCACGCAGCAACTCGGCGTACTGCATCGCGATCTCGCGTTTGCGCGCGAGGAAAGCATCGGCACGCTCCAGCTGCGCCAGGCCGATGGCTGCCGCGATGTTGGTCATGCGGTAGTTGTAGCCGATGACGTCGTGCCAGTATTCGCGGTGGCTGGCCAGGCCCTGGCCCTTGAAGTGGCGCGCGCGTTCGATCAAGGTCTTGTCGTTGCTGATGACCATGCCGCCTTCGCCGGCCGTGATGGTCTTGTTGCCGTAGAAGCTGAAGGTCGAGATGTCGCCGAAGGTGCCGACGTGGCGGCCCTTGTACAGCGTGCCGAAGCCTTCGGCACAGTCTTCGACGACAAACAGCCGGTGCTCGCACGCAATCGCCATGATGGCGTCCATGTCGCAGGCTTGGCCGTACAGGTGCACCGGCATGATGGCCCGTGTGCGCGGCGTGATGCTGCGGCGCACGTCCTCGGGATCGATCTGCCAGGTGTCGCGTGCGGAGTCGACGAACACCGGCGTGGCCCCGGTGTAGCTGATGGCGTTGGCCGATGCGATGTAGGTCAGCGTCGGCACCAGCACCTCGTCGCCCGGGCCCACACCCAGGGCCAGCAGGGCCAGGTGCAGGGCCAGCGTGCCGTTGCAGACCGAGGCCGCATGCTCGGTGCCCACACGCTCGGCGAACCGGGTCTCGAATTCGGTGACGAAGCGCCCGCGCGACGAGATCCACGACGTGTCCAGGCACTCGTTGACGTACTTCTTTTCGTTGCCGCCCAGGTCGGGCTGGTAGATGGGAATGCTGAACTGGTTCATGGGCTTGCCCTGTCCGATGAAAACATGCGTTTGAAGATGAAGATCTGGCCTGGCACCGAAACGAGCAGGTAGGCGAGCAGCGTCGCGAGCACCGCGCCGGGCAGGCCGAACTGTCCCACGGCCCACCACTTGCCGGTGAAAGCCAGCGTCGCCATCACCAGCGCAAACAACAGCTGCGCCCGCAGCAGGTTGGCGCCATTCATGCACGCCGCGCCGACGGCACCCAGCGCCTCGACGATGGTCCAGGCCGCCAGCGCCAGGCTCAGCGCCAGCGCCGGTGGCGCCGCTGCCTGCAGCCAGCGCACGGCGACGGTCTCCATCGCCAGCACCAGCACCAGTGTGGCCAGCGTCGCCACGGCACCGGTGATCAGCAGGCCGCGCAACAAAGCCTGGCGCACCCAGCGCAGCTCGCCGCGCGCAACGGCGTCGCCGAAGGCCGGCCAGAGCCCGGTGAGCCCGGCGCTCAGACCCGCCGCGACCAGCAGGAACAGCCGCTGCACGACCGAGAACTCGCCGTAGGCGGCCGGGCCAAGGGTCTGCGTGATGACGATGGCATCGGACTGGAAGGCGAAGGCGGCTGCCAGCTGCAGCGCGAAGAACAGGCCTGCGCTGCGCAGCAGCGTGGCGAACAACGTGCGGTCGACCTGGGCCAGGCGCAGCCAGCGCAGCCCACCCTGGCGCTGCAGCCACCAGGCCGATGCCACCAGGTTCACGAGCACCTGCACCCCCAGCGAGGCCGCCACCAGCGCCGCCAGCCCGCCACCCAGGTGCAAGGTCAGCGGCAGCGCCAGCAGCGTTGCGACGGCGGCAACGAACTGCGCGACGCCGACCCAATGGCCGTCTTGGGCCCCGAGCTGGATCTTCTGGATCAGCGAGGCCGGCAGGTGCAGCGCCAGCAGCAACGCGAACACCGTCAGCGCTGCAAGCACCTCGGCGTGGTGCGGCGGCGCGACGCGGCCGACCAGCACCGTCGGGTCGGCGGCCACCAGCCACCAGAGCAGCCAGCCCAGCAGCAGCACGACGCCAAGCACGGCGGTGCAGACGTAGCCGGCGACGACCTCGCTGGCCAGCCGCCGTGAGCCCGGCAGGCCGTCACCGGCACGTGCCGCGGTGACGCGGTTCAACAGCGCGTTGCCGACACCGAGGTCGGCAAAGGAAAAAAAGCCGAGCAGTGCGCTGAACATCATCCAGACGCCGAAGCGTTCAGCGTCCAGCATCTCGCGCGCCAGCGGCACGTTGATCAGCAACGCCAGCGCACTGCCCAACCTGCCCAGGTAGCTGGCAGCGCCCACAGCCAGCAGGCGCAGCGTGCGCGGGTCGAGTTCGGCCAAGCGGCGCCGCAACCCCAGCACCATCAGCCCAGCCCCAGCAGCGGGCGCACGACCCGCCGCACCGTCATCTTGGCCGCATGCAGCAACTCCACCGTCGGCCGGTTCAGCCCGTGTGCAAGCTGGCTGTGCCGCACTTCGCGGAAGCCTTCCAGCGGCTTGCGATCGCTGACGCCGCCGCCGCGGAAACCGACCAGCGCCTCGTCCAGATGCACGAAGCGTGTGCCCGCCAGGTAGGCACGCAGCACGAAGTCGTAGTCCATCGCGATGCGGTAGCGGGCATCGAAGCCGCCGACACGCTGGTAGACCTCGCGCGCGACGAAGCAGGCCGGGTGCACAAC
>JBASTF010000653.1:0-1859 GCA_049274755.1 Rubrivivax sp.
GGCCTGTACATCGTGCGCCGCGCGATGCAGCGCCAGGGCGGCACGGTGGAGGTGCGCTCCGGCCCTGCCGGCACGGTCTTCACGCTGACCGTGCCGCAGGGGCTGGAACCGGCCTGAACCGGGTTCAGACCGACTTCAGCGGCGCGCGGAAGATGTAGCCGACACGTGGCTCGCTCTGCAGCGGCACCAGGCTCTTCGAGGCCTTCTCGATGCGCCGGCGCAGGCGGTAGATGGTGGCGTGCAGCGTGTTGTCCAGCGTGCTGGCGTCGTCGCGGCCCAGGCGCTGGATCAGCGTCTCGCGGGTGACGATGCCGCCTTCGGCGTCGAGGAAACAGCGCAGCACCGTGAGGTCGGTGTCGCTGAGGTCGACCTTGGCGCCGTCGGGTGCCAGCAACTGGCTGGCGCGCAGGTCCACCGACCAGGACTGCTCACGCTGGCCGCGCATCACGGCACGGCGCTGCAAGGCCTTGATGACCAGCAGGATCTGCTCCAGGCTGACCGGCTTCTCCAGGTACATGTCGGCGCCGGCGTCGACCACGGCTTCGAAGGTCGAGGCGCCGACCTTGCCGGAGACCACCAGCACGCCGGCGTCGGTGCGGCGGCGCAGGATGCGGATCAGCTCGTCGCCGACGACGCCGGGCAGCATCAGGTCGACGACGTAGAACTCGTAGCCGAAGGGCGATTCGCTGGCCAGCAGGTCGCTGCTGTCGGCGAACACACGCACTTCCACGCCCTGGTCGCGCAGGAACGAAGAGAAGGCGTCTGTGAAATCGACGTCGTCGTCGATCAGGGCCAGGGACTTGGGCAGCATGGACGGGGGCGGGGTCAGTGTCGACATGACCGGCGAGTCTATGAGCAACCTGCACCCCCGCGCGCCACATCGGGCATGAACAGCCTGCATTTCTCGCCCTGCGGTGGCACCTGTCGCGCCAAGGTGTGAGAGTAATGCTCACGCCATGACTGTTCAAGCGACAAATGTTCAGATGAGAAACAGTTTCCAGTTCAGGACGGGCTGGCCGACGGCTGGTTCAGCAGCATCCAGTACAGCCCCAGTTCCTGCACCGCCTTGACGAAGGCCTCGAACTGCACCGGCTTGACGACGTAGCTGTTGACGCCCAGCTGGTAGCTGCGCACCAGGTCGCTCTGCTCCTGCGACGAGGTCATCATCACCACCGGCACGGTGCACAGCGTCGGATGCGCCTTCACCTGGGCCAGCACCTCCAGGCCGTCGACCTTGGGCAGCTTCAGGTCGAGCAGGATGACCCGTGGCCGCTGGTCGGGGCAGCGGGCAGCGTGGGCGCCGCGGCAGAACAGGAAGTCCAGCGCTTCCTCGCCGTCGCGCGCGACATGGATGTGGTTGACCAGGTGCGCCTGGCGGAAGCCGCGCAGCGTCATCTCCAGGTCGTAGGCGTTGTCCTCGACGATCAGGATCTCGACCGGTTCATGCGCTTCCATCGTCGCTGTCCCCAGGGCCCAGGTGGAAGTAGAAGGTGGCACCGCGCCCGGGTTCGGCTTCGGCGCGCACGTCGCCGCCATGGCGCTGCACGATGCGCTGCACGATGGCCAGGCCGACGCCGGTGCCTTCGAACTCGTCGGCGCGGTGCAGGCGCTCGAACACGCCGAACAGCTTGTGCACGTAGCGCATGTCGAAGCCGGCGCCGTTGTCGCGCACGAAGTAGGTGGGCGCGGCGCCATGGTCCTGCAGGCAGCCGACGGCAATGCAGGCCGGGTCGCGGTGGCGGCTGTACTTGACGGCGTTGGACAGCAGGTTGATCCACACCTGGCGCAGCAGCGCCAGGTCGCCGACACAGGGCGGCAGCGGGTCGACGCTGAGCTCGACGCGGCGCCCGGCCAGGGCC
>JBASTF010000654.1:0-1579 GCA_049274755.1 Rubrivivax sp.
GGCATGGCGGGCGCGGCCCGCGGTGCTTCGGGCGCGGCGCCGTGGTCAGGCGCAAACGGGTCCCAGTCGTCGGGAATCTGTCCCGGCGCCATCGGCGATGGCGCCGGCCATGGCGATGCCACCTTGGGCGGCGGCGGCGCCGGCTGCCAGCTCTGCGTCACCGAGCGCATCGGCGTCGGCGCCGGGGGCGGCACGGCCAGGCCCACGGGCGCGTCACCAAAGAGATCGGCAAAAGGGTCGTCGGAGGCACCCGCACTGGCCGATTCGCTGGCCTGCAGCACGTAGCCGCCGATCTGCACCTGGTCGCCCGGCATCAGCGGGTGTTCGCGCCCGCTGCCCAGCGTCATGCCGTTGACGCTGATCGGGTTGCTGCCGTTGTCGACGATGGTGTAGCCGCTGCTGCGGAACACCACACGTGCATGCACACGCGAGATCGTGCGCTCGGGGTCGGGCAGCACAAGCTGGTTGTTGTCGGCGCGCCCGATGGTGCCGCCGAGCTCGTCGAAGCTGGCCGCCGGCCCGTCGGCAGGCGTGCCGTTGTAGCTGAGCACCGTCAGCTGGATCATTCAGAAAGCTCCCCGTCCCGTGGGACGGACAGGATAACCACTAACGCAGCACATAGAACCTGCCGTCGATCGCCGCCAGGCGCAGCGGCCATGCGATGTTGCCGCCACCGGCGGTGGCGCTTTGCAGCAGCGGGCTGCCATCGGGCCGCAGGCATTCGAGCAGACGGCCGCCGGCCACCGGACGCAGCAGCAGCTTGGCCGCCGCCGGCAGCGCCGGCTTCAGCGGCATCGCGGCATGCAGGTGCTGGATCTGCACCCGCAGCCGGCCGACGTCGTCGGCCAGGTTGCGCTGGTAGGCCAGCGCCAGGTCTTCCAGCTTCAGCCGCGAGGCCTGGATCAGCGGCTCGGGGTTGCCGCGCGACAGGCCGACGGCGATGTCCAGCAGGTACTTCGCAACCTCGGCCTTCAGCGTCGGCGAATCGGCGATCGGCGGCGCGTCGATCCAGCGCCAGCGCGGGAAGCTGATCGGCAGCTCGACGCTGCGGCGCTGGCTGACCGGGGTTTCGAACACCTCGTCGGCCGCCGGCCCCCAGTCGATCTGCGCCAGCGTGCGTGCACTGGCCGGGTGCGCCACGCCGCCGCTGCGCGGCAGCAGCAGGCGCAGCGAGGCCCAACTCTGGCCATCGGCCAGCATCGGCTCGGGCGCGACCGCTGCACCCGGCGGGCCGGGATGCACAACCAGCTCGACCTCGTTGCCGCCGGCGAACGTGAACTCGTGCACCGGCACCGTCGCCACCGGCGCCGTGGCACCCACACGGGCCAGCGGCACGCCGTTGAACACCGCCTCGGCGGTGCAGCCCTGGCTTTCCAAGCGCAGCACGAGCAGGCGTTCCATCAGCCCAGGCTCCAGTCCACGAGCACGGCGTCGGGCAGCAGCGGCTGCGTCAGCGTCTGGCGGCCGAGCAGCGGGTCCACCAGCAGCAGCGGTGCGTTCACCGCCTCCAGCCGCAGCAGCACATACCATTCCCAGCCGCTGCTGCCGTGGGTGCAGGGGCGCAGGCCGGCATCGCCCA
>JBASTF010000655.1:0-1509 GCA_049274755.1 Rubrivivax sp.
GCATGCGGTGGGGGTCAGCGTGGTGTCGGTGCGCCATGCCTCGGGCGCCGTCACCGCGGCCGAGGACGGCACCGTGCTGGGCCCCGGCGACACGCTGGTCATCTCGGGCCTGCCCGAGCCGCTGGCCCTGGCCGAAGAAAAGCTGCTGCGCGGCTGACGAGGAGGTTTTTGCACCATGGCACCCGACGACTACATCAGGTCCCACATCCGCACCGTGCCCGACTGGCCGGCACCCGGCGTGATGTTCCGGGACATCACGCCGCTGCTGGCCAATCCCCGTGTGTTCCGCGTGCTGATCGACCAGTTTGTGCACCGCTACTTCGACGTGCGGCCAGCCGCCATCGCCGGGCTGGACGCACGCGGTTTCATCATCGGCGCGGTGGTCGCCTACGAGCTGAACATCGGCTTCGTGCCCATCCGCAAGAAGGGCAAGCTGCCGTTCACGACGGTGGAAGAGACCTACGAGCTGGAATACGGCTCGGCCACCGTCGAGGTGCACACCGACGCCGTGCAGCCTGGCGACCGCGTCGTGCTGATCGACGACCTCATCGCCACCGGCGGCACGATGATGGCCGGCAAGAAGCTGCTGGAGCGCCTGGGCGCCACGGTGCTGGAAGGTGCGGCCATCGTCGACCTGCCGGAGCTCAAGGGCTCACAGAGGCTGCGCGAGGCCGGGCTGCCGCTGTTCACGCTGGTGAGCTTCGACGGGCACTGAAGCGGCCCGCCGGCGGCTCAGGTCGTCGGAATGCCCCGTTCCAGGTTGGCGCGCATGCGCACGGCCATCACCGAGCCGGCGGC
The DNA here is from genome assembly GCA_049274755.1 of Rubrivivax sp. GTDB lineage: Bacteria > Pseudomonadota > Gammaproteobacteria > Burkholderiales > Burkholderiaceae_C > Rubrivivax. The sequence continues at coordinate 799 of JBASTF010000655.1, forward strand.
GTGCAGCAGGGCCAGCACGAGCTTGGGCTCCTCGCTCGCCAGCTGGTCGAGTTTTTCGCCGGTCAGCGACCACACGACACAAGGTGTCATCGCCTCGACGCTGGCCATGCGCGGTGCGTCGATGAACCAGCCGGGTTCGCCGACGATGGCGCCGGCACGCAACGTCGAGATGCGGTGGCTGCCCGGCGGCCCGCCGGTGACAAACACCTGCAAATGGCCCAGTTCCAGCAGGTAGGCCACACGCTCGCGGTCGCCGCGGCGGATCAGCAGGTCGCCGGTGGCCAGCTCGCGCCGTTGCAGGAACGGCACGATGCGCTGCCATTGCGGCAGCGGCAGGCGGGCGCCAAAGGCGTCTTCGGCCTTGGATCCCTCGATCGCGCGGACCAATGCGGTGATGTCCATGACGACGCTTCGGATGCGGTGCGCCGGCTCGGCCTGGGCCGCGGCGTCTTGTTGGTGTTTGCTTGCCGCCGATTATTGGAGGCCTGGTCTGGCGCCGGCAATCATCCGCTCGGGGGAGTCGCCATGCTAACCCGCCGCGCTGGTCACGAAATGCAGCCGGGTGTCACTTGCCGATGCAGAAGCTGCTGAAGATCTCGCCCAGCAGGTCTTCGTTGCTGAGGACCCCTGTGATTTCACCCAGTGCGTTGTGCGCCAGGCGAAGTTCTTCGGCCAGCAGGTCCAGCGCGGCGTCCTGCACCGCCGCATGGG
>JBASTF010000656.1:0-1797 GCA_049274755.1 Rubrivivax sp.
GGCCAGTTCACGCAAGGGGCGCGTCGCACGCTCGTCCCTGGCGTCGAAGCGCAGCGGCGCGCTGCGGCCGGTGCCGCGCTGGTCGACGAGCACCACGTCGCGCCGGTTCGAAAACCGCGCCAGCAGCCGGCTCACCTGGCCGGCCAGGTCCATCGCGCTCTGCCCCGGCCCGCCGGCCAGGAAAAACACCGGGTCCGGCTTCTTGTTGCGTGCCACCGCCGGCAACACGGCGAAGTGGATGTCGACCTGCGTGCCGGCCGGTTGTCCGGGGTCCAGCGGACGTTGCAGGCTGCCGCACCAGGCGGCGTGTTCGACGCCGGCCAGGCGGCAAGCCTGCAAGCCGGGCGGTGGCTCGGCAGCCAGCGCCGGCAGCAGTGTGGCGAGCAAGGGAGCGAGAGCAATCAAGCGCATGACGCGGATTCTGCGCAAGCCCGCCATCGCCGCGGCCGGCAAACGCATGAAACGGCAGCACGCGGGGATGAACGGCCACCCGGGGGCGGCGAACGGTGTCGGCGCGCTTGACACCGGCGCCGGCGTGCAGCACCTCGCCCGACCGCGGCCGGCCGCTGTTTGTTGTTATGAATGAAGCACTTATGACGGCCCGTGACCACGTTCTACGCGATGTGGCACGGTTGGTGCGGAAGGCCCGTTTCCGGATCTGGCGAGACGCGCCAAGCCAGCCGCCGGCAATCTGGTCGACGACTGGCGCAGCCTTTTCTTGAGGGAAAGTCATCCATGCGATTCAAGCAACTCGCCGCCGCCGCGGCTCTCGTGGCCGGCTCGGCTCTCGGTACCGCACAAGCCGTGCCGGTGGCGCTCGAGCTGTCGCTGGTCATCGACGTGTCGGGCAGCATCGACGCCAACGAGTACAACCTGCAGGCCCAGGGCTACAAGAACGCCTTCCTGGATGCCACGGTGCAGGCCAACATCATGAGCTTCGCTGACGGCATCGCGGTCAACGTCATCCAGTTTTCCGACAACGCTGTGCAGGTGATCAACTGGACACACCTGACCGACGCGGCCAGCATCACCGCCTTCGCCAACGCCATCGGCGCGATGGCCCGCTCATCCAGCGGCGGCACCGACGTCGAAGACGGCATGAGCCTTGGCATCAACAGCTTCAACAACAACGGCTACGAAGGCGCCCGCAAGGTCATGGACGTGTCGGGCGACGGTGAGCAGAACACCGATCCGGCTTGCGCCTTCAACGCACCGAACTACAACCAAGCCTGCGCCAACGTGCAGACGCAGCGCAACGCCGCGCAAGCCGCCGGCATCCGCATCAATGGTCTTGCGATCGAAGGCGCGGTGCCGAGCGTCAACGCCATCACGAACTGGTACACCGCGAACGTGATCACCGCCGGTGGCTCGATCTACACCGCGACGGGCTTCAACACCTTCGAAACCGCCGTGATCGCCAAGATCGGCCAGGAAATCATCAACGTGCCCGAGCCTGGCTCGCTGGCCCTGGTCGGCCTGGCGCTGGCGGGTTTTGGCCTGGCCTCGCGCCGCCGCCAAAGCTGATCCGGTAGTTCTTTGCCAACCAGAAGCGGGCGCTAGACAGCGCCCGCTTCTTCTTGCAGCCAGCGCAACAGCGCCTGCACCGATGCCCGTTGCCGTGCGCCGGGCTCGACGACCATGAAGTAGCCGCGGGGTGAGGCCGCCAGATCCCTGAACGGCGCCACCAGCGCGCCGCTCTTCAGCAAGTCGTCGATCAGGGGCCGCCGGCCCAGCGCCACGCCCTGCCCGGCCACCGCCGCAGCCACGGCTTCGCCGTAGCCGCTGAAGGTCAGCGTC
>JBASTF010000657.1:0-4209 GCA_049274755.1 Rubrivivax sp.
GACCTTGCGTGCCGCCGCAGCGGCTGGCTGCCGGCTGCCGCCGGCCCTGGTGAACGAAGGCGCCGCGCCGATGCCGCGCTGTTGGCCAAGCGGCTGGAAGCGCCGACGCACCTGCGCGGGCGCTACGTCTCGAAGAAGTAGCGTTTCAGCCCGGCCAGCACCATCTCCACCGCCACCGCGGTCAGCACCAGGCCCATCAGCTTCTCGATCGCCGCCACCATCGAAGCGCCCAGCAGCTTGCGCAGGCGGTCGGCCGACAGCAGCACCAGGCCCGAGATCGCCATCGCGACCGTCAGCGCGCCGAACCAGGACAGCATGCGCTCGGGCTGGCGCGAAGCCAGCAGCAGCACGGTGGCCATCGCCGACGGGCCGGCCAGCAAGGGCACGGCCAGCGGAAAGATGAAGGGCTCGCGCCCACTGCCGTCGGCGGCGTAGATCTCGCCGCCGCCAGCGAAGACCATGCGCATCGCGATGATCAGCAGGATGACGCCGCCGGCGACTTCCAGCGAGCGTTCGGACAAACGCATCAGCGACAGGAAACCCTGGCCGCCGACCATGAACAGGGCCAGCACCGTGAAGGCGATGGCGACCTCGCGCAACGCAACGATGCGGCGGCGCTCCGGCGGCACGCCGCGCAGCACACCGATGAAGATCGGCAGGCTGCCGAAGGGGTCCAGCACCAGCAGCAGCAGCACCAGGGCCGACAGGAATGTGTGATCCATTGGGTCAAATTGCCAAAGAGTCCGTATCAACAAAAATCGTTGCTAAAACACATCAAATCGGGTCGTTTGAGCCGTCAATCGGCGGTCGAGATCCGGGTTTTTACGGGCCCACAACTAGACTGACAGCCTCGTCGGAGACCGTGAATTTTCGCACTCCGCAACAGTTGTCAAAGTCGCAAAGCAAAGGAACACGCATGAAGCGCACTCTCATCGTTGCCGGCCTGTCGGCCCTGGCCGCCGGCTCGGCCCTCGCGCAAAGCAGCGTCACGGTCTACGGCCGAGCCAATGTCACCGCCGAAGCCATCGACCGCAATGGCACCAAGACCAAGGAACTCGTCAACAACGCATCGCGGATCGGCCTGAAGGGCACGGAAGACCTGGGCGGCGGCCTGAAGGCCGGCTTCCAGCTGGAGCATGGCTTCAGCATCGACACCGGCACACCGACACAGAGCGCGTTCTGGGCCCGCCGGAGCGAAGTGAACCTCGGCAGCAACAGCTTCGGCATGCTGCGCCTGGGCAACTACTTCAGCGAAGCCTACTTTGCGATCGCCGACTATGTCAGCATGCACAACCACGACACCGGCACTTCGTCGGACGCGTTGTACGCCTACCTGGCACGCAACACGAACAAGATCGCCTACCGCGCGCCGGAGTTCGTGAAGGGCCTGTCGCTGGAAGTCGCCGCAGCGCTGGGCGAAGGCCAGAGCCGCATCCGCACCTACGACTTCGCCGCCAACTACCAGTTGGGTGCGCTGGCCCTGGGTGCCGGCTACCAGAAGGCGGGCGACGCCAACCAGTTCGCGATCCGCGCACTGTACGAAGCCGGCCCGTTTGTCTTCGGCGCCTATGTGCAGCGCGACGAAAACGGCTTCGCGGCAACGGACGCCACCGGCAACGTCGTGGCCGCCACGGCCCTGGGCAACCGCACGAACTTCCGCCTGAGCGGCATGTACGCGCTGGGTGCCTCGGAATTCCACCTGAACTTCGGCTCGGCCGGCGAATACAGCAAGCGCAGCGACAGCGACGCCACGCAGATCACCGCGGCCTACAACTACAACCTGAGCAAGCGCACCAAGGTCTACGCCTACTACACGCAGGTCTCCGACTCGTCGGCCAAGGTCTACGGCGGCGACTTCAGCTCGTTCGCCCTCGGCCTGCGCCACAACTTCTGAAGCCTGGTGCTCCAGCCGATCAAGCCGGCCCGCGGGCCGGCTTTTTCTTTGCTGCCACCACCTCAGCCGCGTGGGTGGTGCGCCGCATGCAACTGGCGCAGCCGCTCGCGCGCCACATGGGTGTAGATCGTCGTCGTGCCGATGTCGGCATGGCCCAGCAGCATCTGCACGGCACGCAGGTCGGCGCCGTGGTTCAGCAGGTGCGTCGCAAACGCATGGCGCAAGGTGTGCGGCGACAGCGGCGCGGAGATGCCGGCTTCGCGGGCGTGGCGCTTCACCAGGGTCCAGAACATCTGGCGTGTCATCGGACCGCCGCGGGCGGTGACGAACAGCGCGTCGCTGGCCTGGCCGGCCAGGATCAGGCCCCGCACCTCCGCGAGATAGCGCCGCAGCCAGCCATGGGCTTCTTCGCCGAAGGGCACCAGGCGTTCCTTGCTGCCCTTGCCGACGACACGCAGCACACCTTCGGCCAGACCCAGGTGCACCGTCTTCAGGCCCACCAGTTCGCTGACACGCAGGCCACTGGCATACATCAACTCGATCATCGTGCGGTCGCGCAGGCCCAGTGGCCGCGCCACCTCGGGCGCGGCGAGCAAGGCCTCGACCTGGGCCTCGCTCAGCAGCTTGGGCACACGCAGCGGCTGGCGCGCAGCCAGCAGCTTCAGTGTCGGATCGCTGGCGACGAGATGCTCACGCAGCGCCCAGCGGAAGAAGCGCTTGAACACCGTGAGCCGCCGGTTGGCGGTGCTGGCCCGCGTGCCGGCATGGCGCTCGGCGATGTAGCCCCGCAGGTCGGCTTCGCTGCTGGCGACGAGTTCGCGTGCAGGGTCGCGGCCAGCCAGCCAGGCCGCATACAGCGCCAGATCGCGCCGGTAGGCGGCCAGGGTCAGCGGCGCCAGGCCGTCCTCGATCCACAGGGCATCGATGAAGCGGTCGATGACCGCCTGGCTGCCCGCCGTCACTCCAGCGTCAGCTTGGCCGTTTCCACGACCTTCTTGTAGACGGCGAACTCGGCCTTGATCTGGGCCGCGAACTCGTCCGGACTGTTGGCGATGACCAGCGAACCGGTTTCCTCGATGCGCTTCTTCACGTCGGGCAGCGCCACGGTGGCCTTGACGGCGGCGTTGATCTTGTCAACCACTTCCTTCGGCAGGCCCTTGGGACCGTAGACGCCGTAGTAGGCCATGCGGTTCACAGGCTCCAGCCCCACGTCCTTGAAGGTCGGCACGTTGGGCAGCACCGCCAGTTTGTTGGGCGCGGCAACGACGATGGCGATCAGCCGCCCGTCCTTGATGAAGGGCAGCGCCGATGGCAGGTTGTCGAAGATGATCTGCACCTGCCCGGCCACCGTGTCGTTCAGCGCCGGGCCGGCACCGCGGTAGGGAATGTGTGTCATGAACACACCGGCCATGTTCTTGAACAGTTCGGTCTGCAGGTGACCGATGCCGCCGGTGCCCGAGCTGCTGTAGCTGTACTTGCCGGGGTTCTTCTTCAGCTCGGCGATGAAACCCTTGTAGTCGCGCGCCGGGAAACTGGGGTGCACGGCGATGACGTTGGGCGTGGCCGCGATGTTGGTGATGGGCGTGAAGTCGGTCAGCGGGTTGTACGGGATCTTCGGGTTGATCGCGGGGTTGGCCGCCGTCGTCGACACCGTCGCCATGCCCAGCGAATAACCGTCGGGCGTGGCCTTGGCCGTGTCGTTGGCACCGACCGAACCGCCGCCACCGGCCTTGTTCTCGACGATCATCGTCTGGCCCAGCGCGGTGTTGATCTTCTCGGAGACGACGCGGGCGATGATGTCCGTCGTGCCGCCAGGTGCAAACGGCACCACCAGCTTCACCGGCTTCGTCGGGTAGGCCTGGGCCAGCACCAGGGTGGGCGCGGCCAGCAGCAGGCCGGCCAACGTTGTCAGCGTCGAGCGTTTTGTCGTCATGATGCGCAAGGTCTCCGGTTCACGGGGTGGACCGGCATTGTCACGGATTCACGGCGCGGCAACACCGAGCAACCCCGCTTTCAGGCGGTCATCGACCGGGTGCTCGCCGAGAAAGATGCGCAGCAGGGCGGCGTAGAAATCCTCGCCCGGAATCAGGTCACCGCGTGCACGCCCGTTGTGGGCGAACAGCAGGCCGCGGCCGGGCAGGTAGTCGAGGTCGACGACGTCGCCCTTCTTCACCTGGCCCAGAGCCAGCACGGCGGCATCGAACTGCTGGCGCCGCGCGGCCAGCGCCGGCTGCTGCGCCGCCGGTGTGTTGCGCGCCACGCCCTTGTCGATGGCCTTCACGAACTCGGCCGCCGGCACCTCGACGAGCAGCCGT
>JBASTF010000658.1:0-8219 GCA_049274755.1 Rubrivivax sp.
CGCCGGTGCAGATGGCTGCCGGCCTGCCGCCGCTGGCCCCGCTGCAAAGCATGGGCAACGGCACGGCCAGCGGCGCCACCGACTTCGGCAGCCCGTTTGCCGTCGAGGTCAGCGAGGTCGTGCACGACCCCGAACTCGACGAAGCCGTCATCGCCTTCGCCAATGCCGACTTCACGGCCTGCGAACAGTCGCTGCAGGCCATCACCGGCAACGGCGGCGCACGCGCCCAGCATGCCGAGACCTGGCTGGTGCTGTTCGACCTGTACCGCGCCACCGGCCAGCACCAGCGCTTCGAAAGCCTGGCCGTCGACTACGCCCAGCAGTTCGGCTGGTCGGCGCCGCAGTGGTACTCGCTGCCCAAGCTGGTGGCCGATGCGGTGGCCGAGGAAAAGGACAGGCCGCGCAGCGCCCAGTCCTCGACACGCAGCGGCGGTGGCACGGGTGATGTCGGCTGGGTCTGCCCCGAGGCGCTGGACATCGACGCCGTCGCGCGGCTGCGTTCGCAGACGCTGCAGATGCCGCTGCCCTGGGTCTTCGACTGGTCCTCGCTGCGTTATGTCGACGCCGAAGCGGCGATGCAGCTGTCGATGTTGTTCCGCCTGTGGGCCGGCCAGTCGCTGGAAATGCGCTGGATCGCCGGCGACAAGCTGTTCGAGGTGCTGGGCGAAGCCGCCCCCACCGGCGTGCGCGACGCCGACCCGGCCTTCTGGCTGACACGCCTGGATGCACTGCGCCTGGCCAACCGCGCCGACCAATTCGACGAAACGGCCATCGACTACTGCGTCACCTACGAGGTGTCGCCACCGTCCTGGGAGCCGGCGCGCTGCCAGGTGCGCATCGGCGGGTCCTCGTATTCGACACGCACGCCGCCGATGTCCATGGTCAGCGAGGTCTCGACGAGTTTCCTCGAGTCCAGCCTGGCCGATGAACCCTCGGGCCAGATCGAGCAGAGCAACATCGAACTCTCGGGCCAGCTCGTCGGCGACATCGGCGCCACGCTGGGCCAGCTGAACGGCGAACTCGGCCAGTCGCCCATCGTCAGCGTCTCCTGCGCCAAGCTGATCCGCGTCGACTTCATCGCCGCCGGCGACCTGCTGAACTGGGTGCTGTCGCGGCGCAGCGAAGGCCGCAGCGTGCAGTTCGTCGACGCGCACCGCCTCGTCGCGCTGTTCTTCGGCGCGATGGGCATCAACGAACATGCCAAGGTGCAGGTCAGAAAAGTCTGACTTGAACCGGGGCCCCTTGGCCCCACCTGCGAGGCATCCATGGAAAGTTATCACGGCACCACCATCGTCAGCGTGCGCCGTGGCCCCATCGTCGCCCTGGGCGGCGACGGCCAGGTCACGCTAGGCCACATCGTCGTCAAGGCCAGCGCGCGCAAGGTGCGCAAGCTCTACCGCGAGCAGGTGCTCGCCGGTTTTGCCGGCGCCACCGCCGACGCCTTCACGCTGTTCGAACGTTTCGAGGCCAAGCTCGAAAAACACCAGGGCCACCTGGTGCGCGCCGCCATCGAGCTGACAAAAGACTGGCGCACCGACCGTGTGCTGCGCCGGCTGGAAGCCATGCTGGCCGTGGCCGACCGCGAGGCCAGCCTCATCATCACCGGCAACGGCGACGTGCTGGAACCCGAACACGGCATCGTCGCCATCGGCAGCGGCGGCGCCTATGCCCAGGCCGCGGCGCGTGCCCTGGTGCAGCACACCGAAATGGCGCCAGCCGACGTGGTGAAACGTTCGCTGGAGATCGCCGGCGACATCTGCATCTACACGAACCACAACCACATCGTGGAGACGCTGGGATGAGCGAAAGCATGACGCCCCAGGAGATCGTCTCCGAACTCGACCGCCACATCGTCGGCCAGCAGGCGGCCAAACGTGCCGTGGCCATCGCGCTGCGCAACCGCTGGCGCCGCCAGCAGGTGGACGAGAAGCTGCGTGGCGAGATCACGCCGAAGAACATCCTGATGATCGGGCCCACGGGCGTCGGCAAGACCGAGATCGCACGCCGCCTGGCGCGGCTGGCGAACGCACCCTTCGTGAAGGTGGAAGCGACGAAGTTCACCGAGGTGGGTTACGTCGGCAAGGACGTGGACACCATCGTGCGCGACCTGATGGAAGTGGCGGTGAAGCTGGAGCGCGAGAAGCAGATGCGGCTGCAGCGGGCCCGCGCGGAGGACGCCGCCGAGGAGCGTGTGCTCGACATCCTGGTCCCACCGCCGCGTGGCGAAGCTGCGGCGTCCGACAACACCGCACGCCAGGTGATGCGCAAGCGCCTGCGCGAAGGTGCGCTCGACGACAAGGAGATCGAGCTCGAGGTCGCCGAGGCCAAACCCTCGCTGGAGATCCTGGGGCCGCAGGGCATGGAAGAGATGGCCGAGCAGCTGAAGGGCCTGTTCTCGCAGATGGGCGGCGCCAAGAAGAAGCTGCGCAAGCTGAAGATCGGTGAGGCGCTGAAGGCCCTGGTCGACGAAGAAGCCGGCAAGCTGGTCAACGAAGAAGAGATCCGCGCCGCCGCGCTGGCGAATGCCGAAGGCAACGGCATCGTCTTCATCGACGAGATCGACAAGGTGGCCTCGCGTGCCGAAGGCGGCGGCGCCGAGGTCAGCCGCCAGGGTGTGCAGCGCGACCTGCTGCCGCTGGTGGAAGGCACCAGCGTCAACACCAAGTACGGCATCGTCAAGACCGACCACATCCTGTTCATCGCCAGCGGCGCCTTCCATCTGGCCAAACCCAGCGACCTGATCCCGGAACTGCAGGGGCGTTTTCCGATCCGCGTCGAACTCGGCTCGCTCAGCGTCGACGATTTCGAGGCCATCCTCGTCAGCACCCACGCCAGCCTGCTGAAGCAGTACCAGGCCTTGCTCGCCACCGAAGGCGTGACGCTGCAGGTGCAGCCCGACGCGGTGCGCCGGCTGGCGCAGATGGCCTACGACGTGAACGAGCGCACCGAAAACATCGGCGCACGCCGCCTGGCCACCGTGATGGAACGGCTGCTCGACGAGGTCAGCTTCGACGCGCCGAACCGCAGCGGGCAGACCGTGGTGCTGGACGCCGCGGCCGTCGATGCGCGGCTGTCGGACCTGGTGAAAAACGAGGACCTGTCGCGCTACATCCTCTGATCAGGAAAAGGCGCGGATCCGGCTCTGCCGGTCCGTCGCCGAACGCCCCCTTGGGGGGCAGCGACCGTCAGGGAGCGTGGGGGCTCATAGCGCCAGCCTGTGGGACTGCATCATCAGCAGCCCCTCGAAGATCAGCGAATCGACGGTCTCGAACGGCAGGTCGGTGATCGGCGCCAGCTTCACCGCGGCGCCGCCGGTCATGAACAGCAGCGGCTCGCGGCCGGTGCGTTTCAGCAGCCGCCGCTGCTGGCGTTCGATGGCGCCGGCCAGCGCGTTGGCGCCGCCGCTCATCAGCGCGTCGCTGGTGTTGGTGGGGAAGTCCACGACCTCGCCGGTGGGCACCTTCAGGCCCGCCGTGCCCATTTCCAGCGCCTTCAGCATCAGGCCGAAACCCGGCAGGATCAGGCCACCGAGAAAACAGCCTTCGCTGTCCAGCGCGTCCACCGTCACCGCCGTTCCCACCATCACCACCAGGGCCGGCCGCGGCGCGCCACCGGCGGCCTGGGCCAGCACACGCTGGCGTGCACCGGCCAGCGCCACCCAGCGGTCGGCGCCCAGGCGGCTGGGGTGGTCGTAGCCGTTGGTCACGCCGGCTTCGTGCCCCGACGACACCACCCAGCGCGGCTCCAGGTCGTGCCAGACCTCGCCGATCTGCTGCTCGACACGCCGGCGCACGGCTTCGCCGGCGACCACGCAGCCCAGCATGCTGTGCGGCGCGGCCATGCCCTGCCAGTCGGTGTCGGCCAGGTCGTCGATGGTTTCCAGAAACGCCGCACCATGCGACAGCAGCTGCGCACCGGGGCGGGGGGCGGCGTACAGCGCCCACTTCAGGCGTGTGTTGCCGATGTCGATGGCGAGAAAACTCATGCGCAGGATGTTCAGGACCGGTGCGATGGTAACCACGGTCGCGCAGCATCGCCGGCGATGGCATCATTGCCAATTGACGTTTACGTCAACGTCAATCAACCGGATGGCACGACGATGACCGATCTCTCCGCCGACCACCGCGCGCTGGCCGCCTACCGGCCCGGGCACAAGGTGCGCTTCGTCACCGCGGCGTCGCTGTTCGACGGCCACGACGCGGCGATCAACATCATGCGCCGCATCCTGCAAGGCATGGGTGCCGAAGTCATCCACCTGGGCCACAACCGCTCGGTCGACGAAGTCGTCACCGCGGCCCTGCAGGAAGACGTGCAAGGCATCGCCATCTCGTCGTACCAGGGTGGCCACGTCGAGTACTTCAAGTACATGGTCGACCTGCTGCGCTCGCGCGGCGGTGCCCACATCCAGGTCTTCGGCGGCGGCGGCGGCGTCATCGTGCCGGCCGAGATCCGCGAACTGCAGGACTACGGCGTGGCCCGCATCTACAGCCCCGAAGACGGCCAGAAGATGGGCCTGCAGGGCATGATCGGCGAGATGGTCATGCGCTGCGACAAGGACTTGTCGGTGCATGCCCCGACCGCCGTGTCCGCGCTGCAAGGCCACACGGATGCCGCGTGGCGCTGCCTGGCCCAGGCCATCACGGCGCTGGAGAACGGTTCGGCCTCGGCAGCCGGCCAGGCTGCCGATCCCCAGTTCACGGCCTTCAAGGCATCGCTGGCCGCCGCCCCCAGGACCGCCCCGGTGCTGGGCATCACCGGCACCGGCGGTGCCGGCAAGAGCTCGCTCACCGACGAATTGATCCGCCGCCTGCGCCTGGACCAGGGCGACGCCTTGCGCATCGCCGTCATCTCCATCGATCCCTCGCGCCGCAAGAGCGGCGGCGCCCTGCTCGGCGACCGCATCCGCATGAACGCGATCTCGCCTTGGGCTTCGGGTCCGCGTGTCTTCATGCGTTCGCTGGCCACCCGCGACTTCGGCAGCGAGATCAGCCAGGCCCTGCCCGACGTGCTGCTGGCCGTGCAGGCCGCGGGTTTCGACCTCATTGTGGTGGAGACCTCGGGCATCGGCCAGGGCGACGCCGCCATCGTGCCGCTGGTGGACCTGCCGATGTACGTGATGACACCCGAGTTCGGCGCCGCCAGCCAGCTCGAGAAGATCGACATGCTGGACTTCGCCGAGTTCGTCGCCATCAACAAGTTCGACCGCAAGGGGTCCCTGGACGCGCTGCGCGATGTCTCCAAGCAGGTGCAGCGCAACAAGGAAGCCTGGAGCCGCAAGACCGAGGACATGCCGGTCTTCGGCACCATGGCCAGCCGCTTCAACGACGACGGCGTCACCGCGCTGTACCAGGCCTTGCTGCCGCGGCTCAGCGCCCTGGGGCTGAAGACCGGGCCGTCCCGGCTGCCCCAGGCCACCACCCGCCACAGCACGCACCAGGTGCCCATCGTGCCCGGCGCCCGCGTGCGTTACCTCGCCGACATCGCCGACACGGTGCGGGGTTACAAGGCCAGGGCCCTGGCGCAGTCCCACCTGGCCCGTGAAGTCCAGCAGTTGCGCGCCACGGCCCGCATGCTGCAGACCGACAAGCCCGAGCGCCACCGGGCGGTGGAAGCCGTCGACGACCTGGCGCAGACACGCGAAGCGCGGCTGGAGCCGGGTTCCCGCAAGCTGCTGGCGATGTGGCCGGAGATGAGACTCGCCTATGCCGGCGACGAATACGTCGTGAAGATCCGCGACAAGGAAATCCGCACCGCGCTGACCCACACCACGCTCAGCGGCAACAAGATCCGCAAGGTGGCGCTGCCGGGCTACGTCTGCGAGGGCGAGATCCTGAAGTGGCTGCTGCTGGACAACGTGCCGGGCAGTTTTCCGTACACGGCGGGCACGTTTGCGTTCAAGCGCGAGGGCGAGGACCCGACACGCATGTTCGCCGGCGAGGGCGATGCCTTCCGCACCAACCGGCGCTTCAAGATGGTCAGCGAGGGGCTGCCGGCCAAGCGGCTGTCCACGGCCTTCGATTCGGTCACGCTGTACGGCAACGACCCGGACCTGCGGCCCGACATCTACGGCAAGGTGGGCAACTCCGGCGTCAGCATCGCGACGCTGGAGGACATGCAGGTGCTGTACGCGGGCTTCGATCTGACCAACCCCAGCACCTCGGTGTCGATGACGATCAACGGGCCGGCACCGTCCATCCTGGCGATGTTCATGAACACCGCCATCGACCAGAACCTGGCGAAGTTCCGCACCGACAACGGTCGCGAGCCCAGCGACGACGAGGCCCGGAAGATCCGCGCCTGGACGCTGGCCAACGTGCGCGGCACGGTGCAGGCCGACATCCTGAAGGAAGACCAGGGGCAGAACACCTGCATCTTCAGCACCGAGTTCAGCCTGAAGGTGATGGGTGACATCGCGGCGTACTTCGTGCACCACGACGTGCGCAACTTCTATTCGGTCAGCATCTCGGGCTACCACATTGCCGAAGCGGGGGCCAACCCGGTCAGCCAGCTGGCGTTCACGCTGAGCAATGGGTTCACCTTCGTCGAGGCCTATCTGGCCCGGGGCATGCACATCGATGACTTTGCGCCGAACCTGAGTTTTTTCTTCAGCAACGGCATGGACCCGGAGTACACGGTGCTGGGCCGGGTGGCGCGGCGGATCTGGGCGGTCGCGATGCGCGACCGCTACGGGGCCAACGAGCGAAGCCAGAAGCTGAAGTACCACATCCAGACCTCGGGCCGCAGTCTGCATGCGCAGGAGATTGCGTTCAACGACATCCGCACGACGCTGCAGGCGCTGATTGCGATCTACGACAACTGCAATTCCCTGCACACCAACGCCTACGACGAGGCGATCACGACGCCCACCGAAGAGAGCGTGCGCCGGGCGATGGCGATCCAGTTGATCATCAACCGCGAGTGGGGGCTGGCGAAGAACGAGAACCCGAACCAGGGCGCGTTCATCATCGACGAGCTGACCGAGCTGGTGGAAGAAGCGGTGCTGCTGGAGTTCGAGCGCATTGCGGAGCGCGGTGGTGTGCTGGGGGCCATGGAGACGGGCTACCAGCGCGGCAAGATCCAGGAGGAGTCGATGCACTACGAGATGCTCAAGCACACCGGCGAGCATCCGATCATCGGGGTGAACACGTTTCGCAATCCGCATGGGGACCCGGTGCCGGAGCACATCGAGCTGGCGCGCAGCACCGACGAAGAAAAGCAGAGCCAGCTCCAGCGGCTGCAGGACTTCCACGCCCGGCACGCACACGCGGCGCCGGCGATGCTGATCCGGCTGCAGCAGGCGGTGATCCACAACGCCAATGTCTTCGAGGTGCTGATGGATGCCGTGCGCTGCTGCTCCCTCGGGCAGATCACCCGTGCGCTGTTCGAGGTCGGCGGGCAGTACAGGCGCAGCATGTGAGCTGCGCCGCGGCGGTGACGGGGGCCCGTCACCGGCCATGCCCATAATCGGCCGCATGCCTGTTCGCAAGGTCCCGTCGTCCACAGCCGATGCACGCCGCCTGGCGCGACGTGCATGGACCCTGCTGCACCAGGACGCGAAGCAGTCCATCGCGCTGGCCGAATCCGCCCTCGCCGCTGCCGGTGCCGACGACGTGGCGCGTGCCGCGGCGCTGCTGGTACGCGGTTTCCACCGCCTGTACTTCGCGACCCCGGCCGAAGCCGCCGCCGACCTCGAAGCGGCGCGCCAGCTGTTCGCCAAACGCGGCGACCGCGGCGGCAGCATCGTCGCCGGAGCCGGGCTGGCCCGTTCGATGTGGCGCAACGGCCGTTTCCGCGAAGCGCTGGAAACGGTGCTGCCGCTGCGCGACGAAGGCCTGAAGGTGCTGCGCGGCGACCAGCGCGGCGTGCTGCTGAACACCATCGCCGGCGGCTATTCGGCCCAGGGCCGCAGCGACCGCGCGTTTGCCTACATGTACGAGGCGCTGCGCGACGCCCGCCCGGCGCGTGGCCACGGCTTCGACACCGTGCTCCACTGCAACATCTCGCACGAGCTGCTGCAGCTGGGTGACTGCCACGAGGCGCTGCGCCACATCGACAGCGGCCTGGCGCGCTGCGAACGCATCGCCAACCAGCGCCTGCTCAGCGTGCTGCTGATCAACCGCATCATCGGCCTCACCGACCTGGAACGCCCGGCCGAGGCCTTGCCCGACGTGCAGCGTGTGCTGGCCATGCCGGCCAGCGCCGACGGCCGCGGGCCGATG
>JBASTF010000659.1:0-4847 GCA_049274755.1 Rubrivivax sp.
GCCATGCCCAGCAGCGTGGGCAGCGCGGCGGCGAAGGCGGCGGCGCGGTCGGGCGCCTGCATCAGCGTGACCAGGCGGCCGATGAACAGCGGGATCAGCGTGTCGATCAGCGCCACGCCGATGCCGGTGACGAACATCAGCGCGAACAAGCCCTTGGTCTGGCGCACGAAGTGCCAGTAGAAGGCCAGCAGGCCGGCGGGCGGTGCACTGCCGGGCAGCGCGGTGGGGCGGATGCGGCCTTCGAAGAACGCGAACATCAAATGCGAAAACCGCCCGGAGCCTCGTGAGCGCCGGACGGTGGCGGGTGTTGGGATGCAACGATTGTCGCCGGATTGCCGCCGGCGGCATCGTCAGCCAGCATCAGGCGGCCGGGTTGAAGGCCATCCCCTGGGCCCTGGGCGTGTTGCGCACTTCGGCGCGGCACTTCCGGGCCACGAAGTTGTCGTTGACGATGGTGATGTCGTCGGCCATCGCGGCGGTGCCGGCAACAGCGAAGACAGCGGCGGCGAGGATGTGCTTGACGTTCATGATGATGATCTCCAGGAAAAAACTTCGGCATCGAACAGCGCTTGCAGGGTGGTCAGCGCTCTCGCGCTTTCCCGACTTGACCTGCCTCGGTGAGTCTTTCTGCGTGTGTGGCTCATCGATGGATGCAACTGCAGGTGTTGCGTTTGTGGCAACAAATGAGATGAGCAAGAATTCACCATTGCATTCGAGGGAAGAAAAATGGACCAGCTGCGTGCGATGAAGGTCTTCGTGCGGGTCATCGACGAAGGTGGCTTTGCCAAGGCGGCTCGCGCGCTGGACATGGCGCCGCCCGTGGTGACGCGGGTCGTCGCCGAACTCGAAGCGCACCTGGGCGCACGGCTGCTGAACCGCACGACACGGCGCATTGCGCTCACCGATGTCGGCGAGTCGTACCTCGAACGGGCGCGGCAGATCCTCATCGACGTCGAAGAGAGCGAGGCCCTGGCCAGCGAATCGACGAAAGACCCGCGTGGCATGGTGCGTGTGCTGCTGCCGCCGGCCGTGGCCGTGCACCAGCTGGCGAAACATCTGCCGGCCTTCCGCGCGATGTACCCGCAGGTCTCGGTGGAGTTGTCGGCGCCCGGTGCGGTGGAGACGGTGGACGAGGACTTCGACCTCACCATCCTGGCCATGCGCAACCCCATCGACGGCGACTTCGTTGCACGCCGGCTGGCGCGCTCCGAGGTCATCATGTGCGCCTCGCCCGACTACCTGGACAGGCGCGGCCGGCCCCAGCATCCACGCGATCTGGTGAACCACGAGGCGCTGATCCCGCCGATCTCGGCGCTGCAGCGGGGTCTGACTTTCTTCACCGGCCCGTGGGGCGACGACGAACCCGGCGGCGAGTCCTACACCGTGATGCCGTCGCACGGCGCGGCGCTGCGCACGACCCATGTCGACACCAACTACGCTGCCGCGCTGGCCGGGCTGGGCGTTGCCGGGCTGCCCAGCTTCGTCATCGAAGACGCGCTGATGGAAAACGCGCTGGAACGTGTGCTGCCCGAGTGGCGCTTGTTCAGCCTGATGCTGTGGGTGGCCATGCCCAGCCGCAAACACATGCCGGCGCGCACACGCGCCTTCCTCGACTTCCTGATCCAGATCTTCGGCGGCGAAGATGCCGACCCCTGGCTGGCCGCCGCCGGCTGCCCGACGACGCTGGTGGCTGCCTAGAACGTGAAGCCGGCCTGCGGCTGCGCGCCCGACAGCGGCGCCAGCAGCTTCACCAGCGGCGCCAGCGGCACGTAGCGCATCGCCACCTTGTTGGCGTAGGCGAAGAAACGCGGCAGGTCCTCGGCGTACTTGGGTTTGCCGTCGCGGTGTTTCAGGCGGCAGAAGATGCCCAGCACCTTCAGGTGGCGTTGCAGCCCCATCCACTCCAGTGCCCGCCAGAACTCGCCGAAGTCGTGGCCCAGGGTCTCGCCCAGCGGCAGGCCGGCCTTGCGCGCCTGCTCCCACCAGCGCACGGCCCAGTCGAGTTCACGCTCTTCGTCCCAGCTGAGGAAGGCATCGCGCAGCATCGAGGCCAGGTCGTAGGTGATGGGGCCACGCACCGCGTCCTGGAAGTCCAGGATGCCGGGATTGGGGTCGCAGACCATCAGGTTGCGCGGCATCCAGTCGCGGTGCACGGCCACAGTCGGCTGGGCCAGCGCACTGGCCACCAGCAGCGTGCAGATGCGCTCCCAGCTCGCGCGTTCCTGCGCGTTCCAGCTGATGCCGAACTCGCGCTGCACGCACCACTCGGGGAACAGCGCCAGTTCGCGCTGCAGCAACGCGGCGTCGTAGACCGGCAGGCCGTCGGCCGGCACATGGGCCTGGAAATGCACCAGGGCCTTCAGCGCTTCGCGCATCAGGCGCTCGGCATCGGCGCTGCCGTCGCGCAAGGCATCGAGGTACAGCGTGCGGCCCAGGTCCGACAGCAGCAGGAAACCCTGTTCGGCATCGCAGGCCAGCACCTGCGGCGCATGCAGGCCGGCGCCCTGGATGAGCCCGGCCATGCGCACAAACGGGCGCACGTCTTCCTGCGGCGGCGGCGCGTCCATCACGATCAGGCTGCCGCTGGTGGCGGCCACACGCAGATAGCGGCGGAAGCTGGCGTCGGCGGAGGCCGGCTGCAGTGTCTCGGTGCGGATGCCGTGCTGGGGCACCAGTGCCGCCAGCCAGCGTTCAAAAGCCTGCTGGCGTTGTGCGCCGGGCCAGCTCACGGCGGCGGTGGTCGTGGCAGGGGTGGTCATGCGGCCCTCATGGATAATCGATTCTACAAATGCAGTTCACCCCGCTGACACCGCTGGCCATCGCGGCCGGGCTCCTGTTCAGCGGCGCTGACACGCGGGCCCAGGCGGCGGACAACGCGCTCGCGCTGGAGCCCAGCCGCAAGCTGCAGCCGCAGCCCCGCGGCGATGCCGCGAAGCGCCTGCCCATCATCCTGCGTGCGCAGTCCGTGCGTGCACGGCCGGACATCGACGCGCTGGCCGAAGGTGGGGTGGAGTTCCGCCGCGGCGGCACCGTCATCAGCGCCGACAGCCTGAGCTACAACCAGGTCGACGACCTCGCCGTCGCCCGCGGCCAGGTGCGCATCGAACGCGAAGGCGCGGTCTACGCCGGCCCCGAAATGCGGCTGCACGTGCAGCGCTTCGAAGGCTATTTCCTCGGCCCCAGCTTCGAGTTCCCGCAGTTGGGGGCCGGTGGCAACGCCGAGCGTGTGGACTTCATCGACAGCAGCCGCGCCAGCGCCGTGAAGGCGCGTTACACCAGTTGCCCGCGCGACGGCTCCGGCGACCCCGACTGGGTGTTGCAGGCCGACCGGGTGCGCATGGACTTCGAAGCCAACGAGGGGGTGGCCGAAGGTGCCGTGCTGCGTTTCCTGGGCACGCCCGTCCTGGCGCTGCCGGAGCTGAGTTTCCCGCTCAGCGACGCACGCAAGTCGGGCTGGCTGCCGCCCAGCGTCAACCTCGACAGCCGCAGCGGCTTCGGGCTGGTCGTGCCCTACTACTGGAACATCGCGCCGAACCGCGACATGACGATCGCGCCGCGCATCGTCACCAAACGTGGTGCCGGTGTCGAAGCCGAGTTCCGCTATCTCGAGCCGGCGCTGGGCGGCACGCTGAACCTCAACCTGCTGCCCAACGATCAGGTGGCCGGCATCTCGCGCAGTGCCGTGCGGTGGTCGCACGAAGGCACGGTGGGGCCTGGGCTGCGTTATGCGGCCGATGTCGTGCGCGTGTCCGACGACGGCTGGTGGAAGGACTTTCCCGATGCCGGCCGCAGCCTGACGCAGCGCCTGCTGCCCGGGCGTGCGCTGCTGGAGCGCGCGCTGTCCGGGCCGGGCGGTGAGGGTCTGGCCTACCTGCGCGTGCAGACCTGGCAGGTGCTGCAGGGCAGCGACCAGCTGGTGTCGTCGCCCTACCAGCGCACGCCGCAGCTGGGGCTGCGCTACGGCGCGGCGCTGGGGTCCTCGGGGCTGGAAACGACGCTCGAGACCGAGATCAACCGCTTCTCGCTGCCGCGCGCCGAACCCGACGCCAGCCGCATCACCGGCTGGCGCTGGCATGCGCTGGGCAGCGTGGCCTGGCCCTGGCGCGAACCAGGGGGCTGGCTCGTGCCCAAGCTGTCGCTGAACGCTGCGGCCTACCAGACCGACACGCCGATGGCCGACGGCCGCAACCGCGCGAAGCGGCTGATTCCGACGCTGAGCGTCGATGCCGGCCTGGAGTTCGAACGCGAGGCCGAGGCCTTCGGCCGCCGTTTGCGCCAGACGCTGGAGCCGCGGCTGCTGTACGTCAACACGCCCTACCGCGAACAGGCCGGGCTGCCGAACTTCGACGCCGCCGGCAAGGACTTCAACCTGGCCTCGATCTACTCGGAAAACGCCTTCTCGGGTGTGGACCGTGTGGCCGACGCCCACCAGCTCACCGCCGGCGTCACGACCCGCCTGCTCGACGCCGGCACAGGTGCCGAAGCCATGCGCCTGGGCCTGGTGCAGCGCTACCTGTTCCGCGGCCAGCGTGTGACACCGGCGGCCGACGGCACCGCCGACGGCGCGCCGCTGGAACAGCGCTTTTCCGACGTGCTGCTGCTGGGCTCCAGCACCGTGCTGCCGCAGCTGACGCTGGACGGCTCGCTGCAGTACAGCCCCGACATCTCGCGTTCGGTGCGCTCCATCGTCGGTGCACGCTGGTCGCCCGGGCCTTTCCGGACGTTGAGCACGACCTACCGCTTTGCACGTGGCCTCAGCGAACAACTCGAGGTCGGCTGGCAGTGGCCGCTGACCGGCCGCACACCGGCGACGCCGGCGGCGCTGGCGGTGGCCAGCGGTGTCGGTG
>JBASTF010000660.1:0-1600 GCA_049274755.1 Rubrivivax sp.
CCGCGACCGGGGGCGCCGGGCGTGGTCACGCCGGGCAGGCGGCGCAGCACCTCGCCGAGGTTGCTGTCGCCGAACTTGTCGATCTCTTCGCGGCCGATGACGATCTTGGCCGCCGTGGCCTGGCGGCGCTGCTCGGTGTCGGACTCGCGCCCGCCGGTGATCTCGATGCGCTGCGACTTCGTGCTGTCACCACCATCGTCGGGCGGCTTGGGCGCGGGAGCCGGCGGTGTCGCCTGCGCGACAGCCAGCGAAGGCGCCAGCAGCAGCGTGGCCAGCAGCGGAACAAGGCGGGAAGGGGCGGGGCTTTTCACGCGCGGCATTGTCGCTGCGCCGTCTTGCGTCGTTACGGCGCTTTGCCTTTCTTCACGGCATCGGGGCCAACACCGTTGCGCCGGTCACGGCACTGGGCCACGCTCTGCTGTCTTGCAGTTCCCAGAACAGGCCACCATGCGCCGCCGACACCTGCTCCAGACCCTGGCCGCCAGCACGCTGGCCCCTTCGGCCTTCACCGGCGCGCGGGCCCAGGCCACGGCCTGGCCCAGCCAGCCGGTGAAGCTGATGATCGCCTTCCCGGCCGGCGGGCCGACCGACATCACGATGCGAACGCTGGCCGAAAACGCCAGCAAGCTGCTGGGCCAGCAGGTGCTGATCGACAACAAACCCGGCGCCGGCGGCACGCTGCCGGCGCAGCTGCTGCAGCAGGCCAAGCCCGATGGCTACACGCTGGCGCAGATCCCGCTCGGTGTGTTCCGCCTGCCCTACACCACCCGCATCACCTGGGACCCGGTGAAGGACATCAGCTACATCCTGGGTGTCACCGGCTATGCCTTCGGCGTCGTCGTGCCCAGCGACTCGCCCATCAAGAGCTGGGCCGATTTTGTCGCCTGGGCCAGGGCCAACCCGGGCAAGCTGAGCTACGGCTCCACCGGCGTGCTGACCAGCCCGCACCTGACGATGGAAGACATCGCACAGCGCCTGGGCCTGCAGCTGAACCACATTCCGTACAAGGGCAGCGCCGACCTGATGCAGTCGCTGCTGGGCGGCCAGCTGATGGCCGCCGCCGACAGCACGGGCTTTGCGCCCCATGTGGCCAGCGGCAAGCTGCGCGTGCTGAACACCTGGGGCGAACAGCGCCTGGCCAAGTTCCCCGACGTGCCGACGCTGAAGGAACTGGGCATTCCGCTGGTGCAGGCTTCGCCCTACGGGCTGGGCGGCCCCAAGGGCATGGAGCCGGCCCTGGTGCAGCGTGTGCACGACGTCTTCAAGCAGGCGATGGAAATGCCCAGCCATGTCGAGGTGCTGGCGCGCTACGACCAGCAGCTGATGTACATGGGCCCGGCCCAGTACGCCCGTTTTGCCGAGGACACCTTCCGCCGCGAGAAGGTGCTGGTCGACAAGCTGGGCCTGGCCAAGCCGAGCTGACGCCTGGCGGGCCGCTAGGATGCAGGCTGCACACGCTGCCTGACATCCACGGCAAGACATGACCGACACCGCCGCCAGCCGGCAAGACATCCACGACCTGGCGGCGCGCATGCTGGGCAGCGCGCTGGGCCTGATTGCCTTGCTGCTGCTGCTGTCGGTGCCCTTGCAGGTGCTGGCC
>JBASTF010000661.1:0-6351 GCA_049274755.1 Rubrivivax sp.
GCATGCGGGCTTCGGCCCGGGCAGCGCCGCGGCGTTGGTCTGCGACGTTGCCGACGACGCCCAGGTGAAGACCATGTTCCAGGCCGTGTTCAAGCAGCACAAGCGCCTGGACGTGCTGCTGGCCAACGCCGGCGTGCTGGACGACGCGCTGATCGGCATGGCCAGCCGTGCGCAGATCGAGCGCGTGTTTGCCGTCAACACCTTCGGTGTCCTGTACTGTGCACAGTACGCGAGCCGCCTGATGGCACGCAACGGCGGCGGCAGCATCGTCAACATCGCGTCGATCATCGGCACCCACGGCAACGCCGGCCAGGCCGTGTATGGCGGCAGCAAGGCCGCAGTGCTGGGCATCACGAAATCGCTGGCCAAGGAACTGGCGCCCGCCGGCGTGCGTGTGAACGCCATTGCCCCCGGCTTCATCGACACCGCGATGACACGCGCCCTGCCCGAGGCAACCTTCGCGCAGCGCCTGGCCAGCATCGCGATGGGCCGCATCGGCACGGCCGAGGACGTGGCCAAGGTGGCGCTGTTCCTGGCCAGCGACCTCTCGGCCTATGTCACCGGCCAGGTCATCGGCGTCGACGGCGGCATGCTGATATGAACCAGCTGCAGGCGCTCGAACAGGCCGGCACCGCACCGGCGCTGCACACCGATGGCAGCGGCTGGGTGGACCATGCGGCGCTGGCGGCGATGGCCGACGCCGCCGTGGCCGCCTTGCTGCCGCGCTCGCTGCTGGCGCTGCAGTTCAGGCCAACGCTGGCTGCCGTCAGCGTCTATTTGGGTGCACTGCGCAACGGTCACGTGCCGCTGCTGCTGGACAGCCAGCTCGACCCGGGGCTGCAGCAGCGGCTGCTTGTGCATTTCGGCGTCAAGCATGTGTTCGACGGCCAGCAATGGTTGCCGGGGCCGGCGGCCGGGCCGGCGCCGCTGCTGCATCCGGCGCTGGCCTTGCTGATGTCCACCTCGGGCAGCACCGGGTCGCCGAAACTCGTGCGCCTGACGCTGGCCAACCTGCAGGCCAATGCCGAGAGCATCGTGCAGTACATGGCGCTGTCGCCGGACGACCGGGCCATCAGTTCGTTGCCGCTGCACTATTCCTATGGGCTCTCGGTGCTGAACAGCCACCTGGTGGCCGGCGCCGCGGTGGTGCTGGCCGACGACGCGGTGACCAGCGAAGCCTTCTGGACGTGCATGCGCGCCCATGGCGTCACCAGCCTGTCCGGCGTGCCCACCACCTGGCGCATGTTGCGCCGCCTGCGCTTCGAGCGCATGGGCCTGCCGGCATTGCGCCGCATGACACAGGCCGGTGGCCGCATGGACCGCGACGACGTGCAATGGCTGGCCGGCGTCGCCGCCGCCACGGGCCGGCAGCTGTTCGTGATGTACGGCCAGACCGAAGCCACCGCGCGCATCGCCTACCTGCCGCCGGCCCAGGCCGCTGCCAAGCCCGACAGCATCGGCACCGCCATTCCCGGTGGCCGGCTGCACCTGCGTGACGAACAAGGGGCCGTCATCGATGCCGATGGCGTCGAAGGCGAACTGGTGTACCAGGGTCCCAACGTGATGATGGGTTATGCGCAACAGCCAACCGACCTTGCCGAAGGCCCCGGCCCCGACCTGCTGCCCACCGGCGACCTGGCGGTGCGCGATGCCGATGGCCACTACCGCATCAGCGGCCGCCGCAGTCGCTTCGTCAAGCTGTTCGGCAACCGTTTTGGCCTCGACGAGGTCGAGCAGCAGCTGCGTGAACAAGGCCTGGAGGCCGCGGCCACCGGCCGCGACGACTGCCTGATGATCGGCCTGGTCGGCAGCGACGCCCAGGCGCAGGCCCTGCAGCGCAGCCTGGCCTCCCAGTACCGCGTGCACCCGTCGGCCATCGTCGTGCGCACCTTGCCGGCGCTGCCACGCAACAGTGCGGGCAAGCTGCTGCACGCCGAGCTGCTGGCCCGCCTGTCCGAAGCGGCGACCGTGCCATGAGCGAGCCCCTGACGCCGCTGGCCGACTGGCCGGTGTACAGCCTGCCGGCTGCCGAAAAACGCCGGCGGCTGGAAGCCGCGCTGTGGCAGCTGACCGAGCACCACGCCAGCCACTGCGAGCCCTATGCCCGCATCCTGCAGGCGCGTGGTGTGCAGCTGCAGCCGCAGGGGGCGCTGGAAACCCTGCCGATGATTCCGGTGCGCCTGTTCAAGCACTACGAGCTGCGCAGCATCGCGGCCGAGGCCGTGTTCAAGACGCTGACCTCGTCGGGCACCTCGGGGCAGGCGCCGTCGCGCATCGTGCTCGACAAGGACACGGCACAGCGGCAGACGGTCGCGCTGGTGAAGATCATGCAGGAGTTTCTCGGCAAGGCACGGTTGCCGATGCTGATCCTCGATCACCCAGCCGTGGTGCGTGACCGCCGCAGCTTCTCGGCCCGTGGCGCCGGCATCCTGGGCCTGTCCAACTTCGGCCGTGGCCATGTCTATGCCCTCGACGACGACATGCGCCTGAACGTCGATGCGGTGCTGGACTTCGCGCGCCGCCACCAGGGCAGTGCGAAGCTGCTGTTCGGCTTCACCTTCATGGCCTGGCAGCACTTCGTGCTGGAGCTCGAACGCCAGGGCCTGCAGCCCGATCTCGCCGGCGCGACGCTGCTGCACAGCGGTGGCTGGAAGAAGCTGCAGGCTCTGGCCGTCGACAACGCGGAGTTCAAGCGGCGTGTGCAGGCTGCCACGGGCATCACACGTGTGCACAACTTCTACGGCATGGTCGAACAAGTGGGCTCGGTGTTTGTCGAGTGTGAACACGGCCACCTGCACACGCCAGGGTTTGCCGATGTGATCGTGCGCGAGCCCGGGACCTGGGCGCCGCTGCCGGTGGGGCAAGCCGGTGTGCTGCAGGTGCTGTCCTGCCTGCCGCACAGCTACCCCGGGCACAGCCTGCTGACCGAGGACCTGGGCACGGTGCTCGGCGAAGACAACTGCCCTTGCGGCCGCCTGGGCCGCTACTTCCAGGTGCAGGGCCGGGTGCCGCAGGCCGAGCTGCGTGGTTGCAGCGACACGCAGCCCGCGCCGGCCGAGGCGGCGGCCTAGATGGCGGGCGCCGCTCAGCCGCACATCGTGCTGCCCGCGCAAGGCAGCGTGTCGGCCCTGCGCGAGTTGGGCAACCTGCCACCCTTTGGCGCCTTGCAGCTGGGCTTTGCCGCCGCGCTGTCGCGCCAGCTCAGCACCGACCCGGCGGCGCGCCGGCATCCGGAGCTGGTGGCGCTGGGCTACTGGTTGCGTGCCGCCCATCTGCAGCGGCTGGTGCAGGCGTTTGCCGCGGCACACGCGGGGCAGCTGCACCTGCCGCGTGGCCTGGTGTTCCATGTGGCGCCGGCGAACGTCGACACCATCTTTGTCTACTCGTGGCTGGTCTCGCTGCTCTGCGGCAACCGCAATCTGATCCGCCTGTCCTCGCGCGAAAGTGCGCAGACCACCACGCTGCTGGCCGTGCTGGGCCGTGTGCTGGCGGCACCGGAGTGGCACGAGGTCGCGGCCCGCACCCTGGTGCTGCGTTATGGCCACGAAGCCGAAATCTCGGCCGAGCTCTCGGCGCACTGCGACATGCGCGTGGTCTGGGGTGGCGACGCCAGCGTGCGCGCGCTGCGTGCCTTTGCGCTGCCACCCCATGCCACCGAACTGGCTTTTGCGAACAAGCTGTCGCTGTGTGTGCTGCAGGCCGACGCGGTGGCTGGTGCCTCGGACGAAGCCCTGGCCAAGCTGGCCAAGGCCTTCCACAACGACGCCTACTGGTTCGGCCAGATGGCCTGTTCGTCGCCGCGGCTGGTGTTCTGGGTCGGCGCAGCCGGGCCTGTGTCACAGGCAGCAGCGCGCTTCTGGCCGGCGCTGCGCCAGGAACTGGATGCCCGCGGTGCGCAGATCGCGGCTGCCGACAGCCTGAACAAGGAAGTGGCGGTCGACTCCCTGGCCATCGAGCTGGACGGCGTGCGGGTGACGGCGGACGACCCGCGCACCACCCGGGCCTGGATGGCGCAGCCTGCGCTGCGCGATGACCTGCACTGCGGCGCCGGCCTGTTCCACGAGGCCCGCATCGGCTCGCTGGCCGAGCTGCTGCCGCACCTGACACGCAAGGTGCAGACCATCAGCCACCACGGGTTCGAGACGGCAGCCTGGCAGGACTTCCTGCGCAGCGCCTTGCCGGCCGGCATCGACCGCATCGTGCCGGTCGGCGAAGCGCTGGACTTTGCGCCGGTGTGGGACGGCTTCGACCTGTTCGCCAGCTTTCTGCGCCAGGTGACGGTGCGTTGATCGGCCCATGACACGCATCGGCATCCTCGGCCATCGCTTCATCGAATGGGGCGGCGGGCTCGACTTCCTGCGCATGGTCTGCGCCAGCCTGCATGCCACCGGCGAGCCGTTGCAGCTGCATCTGCTGCTGCCCACACGTGGGCCGCGCGCTGCGGCGCTGGCGCTGGCGCACCAGGCCCAGGGCCTGCTGCTGCAAGCCCTGGGCCGCGGCAGCATGGCGGCGTTTGCACCCGCGCACGACATCGTGCTCGATGCCGTGGCCGACACTGGCGGCGAGGTGCAGATCCACACCATCGATGCCGGCGATGCAGCGCTGCTGCGGGCGGCGGCGCGGCTGGCGCTGGACGTCGTGCTGCCGGCCTTCGACCCGCTGCCGCCTGGTGCCACCCTGCCCTGGGTGGGCTACGTCTACGACTTCCAGCACCTGCACCTGCCGCAGTTGTTCACGCCCGAGGACAGGGCCAAGCGCGACCGCAACTTCGCGCGCCTGCTGGACCGGGCCGACGTCGTCATCGCCAATGCACGCGCGGTGGCCGACGACGCACGCCGGTTCCGGCCGCAGTCGCAGGCCCGCATCGTCGCGCTGCCGTTCAGTGCTGCACCGGCGCCGGCCTGGCTGGACATCGACGTCGGCGCCGTGTGTGCCCGCCACGGCCTGCAGCAGCCCTACTTCATCGTCTGCAACCAGTTCTGGGTGCACAAGGACCATGGCACGGCGTTCCGGGCTTTTGCCCAGGTGGCGGCAGCGCACCCCGACGTGCACCTCGTCTGCACCGGTGCCACCAGCGACCACCGCAGCCCGGCGCATTTCGAGACGCTGATGCAGTTTGTCGCGGCCCACGGCCTGCAGCCGCGGGTGCATGTGCTGGGCCTGATTCCCAAACGCGAGCAGATCGCGCTGGTGCGTGCTGCGCTGGCCCTGGTGCAGCCGACACTGTCCGAAGGTGGGCCGGGTGGCGGTGCCGTCTACGATGCTGTGTCGCTGGGTGTGCCGGCCCTGGTCAGCGACATCGCGGTCAACCGCGAGATCGACGAACCGGAGGTGCGGTTCTTCCGTGCCGGGGATGCCGACGACCTGGCCCGTGGCATGCACGCAGCGCTGCAGGCCGGGTCGGTGCCGGCGCCGAGCAGCGACGACTTGTTGCGCCGTGGCCGGCAGCGGCGGGCGCAATGTGGCCAGGCGCTGCTGCAGGCCATCGCGATGGCGCGGCAGCGCCGCTAGTTGCCGCCGCTGCGTGCTGCCATGATCTGCCGGTAGACCGCGACGACACGCTGCGCGAACTGGCGCAGGTCGAAATGTGCCGCCACACGGCTTTGCCCGGTGGCCACCAGCGCGGCGCGCCGGTCCGCATCGGCCAGCAGCAGCTGCAGCTTGGCGGCCAAGGCCTGCACGTCGCCGGCGGGCACCAGCAGCTCGGCCAGTTCTGTGCCCAGGGTCTCGCGCACCGCGGCGATGTCGTAGGCCAGAACCGCCGTGCCTGCGGCCATGGCCTCGGCCAGCACCAGGCCGAAACCCTCGCGGGTGGAGGGCAGCACCAGCAGCTGCGCCGACTTCAGGTGCGCGATGACCTCGTCGTGCGCTGCCACCTCGCCCCAGTGCAGCACATGGGCGGCCAGGCCCAGCGCCTGCGCCTGCTGCCGCAGTGTGCTGTCCAGCGGACCGCCGCCGACGAGCTTCAGCCGCAGCGGCGGCAGGCCTTGCTGCTGGCGTTGCCGGTTCAGCACGGCCGCGGCCTGCAGCAGGTCGGCAGGATGTTTGTGCGGAATCAGGCGGCCGACAAACACCAGATCGGCCGCTTGCGGATCTGGCGGCGTTGCGGCGATGGCCACCAGGTCGACGCCGTTGGGCACGGCGCTGACACGCTCGGCACGCAGGCCAAAACGTTGGACCAGGTCGTCGCGCACGGCCGTGCTGACGGTCAGCACATGGTCGTAGCCCAGGCGATACAACCGGCGCTCGACCAGCTGCGCCAGTCGCTGGTCGAAGCGCGAGAGCCACTGGTCGCCGCCGTCCTGGGCGGCAGCCGTGTCGTGGATGGTGGCCACCAGCGGCATGCCGCGC
>JBASTF010000662.1:0-14295 GCA_049274755.1 Rubrivivax sp.
CGTCAGCCGCAGGCCGGCCAGTTCACGCGGCCGCACCTGGCGCAGCGCCACACGGGCCGTCGTGCGTTCGACGTCGCTGATGCCCCGCAGCGCCTCGCGCAGCGGCTCGAAACCCTGGTCGATCAGCACGGCGATGGCGTCGTGGCGTGCGCTGGCGGCCGTGCGATCGCGCTGCGGGTGTGTCAGCCAGTGGCGCAGCAGCCGGCTGCCCATGCCGGTGCGGCAGCTGTCCAGCAGGCTCAGCAGCGTCGGCGCGTCTTCGCCGCGCAGCGTCTGCACCAGCTCGAGGTTGCGGTGTGTGGCCGGCGGCAGTTCCAGCAGCTCGGTGGCACGTTCCACGCTCAGGCTGCGCACATGGGCCAGCGCACGGCCCTGCGTGTGTTCGGCAAAACTCAGCAGCGCCGCGGCGGCGGCCTGGGCTGCCTTCAGGTCGGCGGCGTTGAAGCCGGCCAGGCTGGCCACCTGCAGCTGTTCACGCAGCTTGCGTTCGCCCAGCGTGGTGTCGAACTGCCAGGCCGGGCGGGCGGTGCGTGCGGCGCGCAGGCCATCGAAGGCCGCCGGCAGGCCTTCGCCGTCGTGCAGGATCTCGGCCGGCGCCAGCCGTGCCAGCCAGCCCGCGAGTTCGCGTTCGCCGCATTCGGTGGCACCCAGCTGGCCGCTGGCCAGGCCCAGCCAGGCCAGGCCCCAGGTGGCGCGTTGTTTGTGCACGGCCAGCAGCAGCGTGTCGCTGCGCTCGGCCATCAGCTCGGTGTCGGTGACGGTGCCCGGGGTCACCACCCGTGTGACCTTGCGTTCGACCGGGCCCTTGGCCGTGGCCACGTCGCCCACCTGTTCGGCCACCGCCACCGCTTCGCCAAGCTTGATCAGCCGCGCCAGGTAGTTTTCCACCGCATGCACCGGTACCCCGGCCATCACCACGGGTTCGCCTGCACTCTGGCCACGCTGGGTCAGCGTGATGTCGAGCAGCCGGTTGGCCTTGCGCGCGTCGTCGAAGAACAGCTCGTAGAAGTCCCCCATGCGGTAGAACACCAGCGTGTCGGGGAACTCGGCCTTGATGCGCAGGTACTGCTGCATCATCGGCGTGTGCGAACTCGGATCCTTGTCAGGCAACGGCGTTTCCTTGCGGTTGGGTGGGTGCCAGCGGCGGCGGCGTCGACGGCTGCGTTGCGACGACCACCGGGGCACGGGGCCGCAGCGCCGGTCCAGCCGCTATTAGACAGGAGCCTGGCAGGCCGGCGCCGCCCGCCGCGGTGCGTGGGTGCCCATCATCGCGCGTGGCCTTGGGGGCGATGCGAGACGAAGACCCCGGACAAAGGCGCAACCGAGAAGTACTCTAGAATGGCGACATGCGACAGACCACCGACGCCGCCATGAAGACCGCTCGCGTTCATTTCGCGAACGACGGCCCGGGCAAGGTGCCGGAGACCATCGGCCAGCCGAAGAGGGGCGATGTAGAGCTGCGGCAGAACATGGCCCCTGTGCCCGGTATCGGGGTGGAGTCCGTGGCCCAGGCCTTGTTCGGCTGAACCGCGATGTGGGCGGTCGTCTCCTTCGACACAGGGGCAGTCCTGCGAGACCTTCGGCACGTTTTTCCCGTTGCGTCCGTTGATCTCTTGTCGACTGTCACAGTCGTTCTGGAATAGTTCCGGCATGTATCGGCTCGTCGCCCTGTTGTTTGCGCTGTTGCTGCCGCTCCAGTTCGCCTGGGGCGCTGCTGCTGCGTATTGCCAGCACGAGGCAACGATTCAGACCTCGCAGACCTCTTGGCACTTCGGACATCACGAGCATGTGCACAAGAACGGGTCGAAGAAGTCGGCGGACACCAAGCTGCTGATCGACAACGACTGCCAGTCGTGCCATGCAGCGTGTGTGGCCGCGGTCAGCGACATCGTGGACAGCCCGGCGACGCCGGTCGCGATGAGGCGCCTCGTTTTCCACGCTGCCGCTTCGCCCGACTCCGCATTCGCTCGAGCGCCTGACCGCCCACAGTGGTTTCGTTCCGAGTAGCCGGCGAGGCAGGAGAACGTCCGGCATCACCCGCCTCGCCGAATCCCTGGTTTCAATCTTGTGAGATTCGATGCGAAGACTTTTTTGGCCGCTCGGGCTGGCGGCAGCATTGTTCAGTCCCTACGTCGTCCTTGCTCAGACGACGACCCTCACCCTTGAACAGGCGCTTGAACTGGCGACCACGCGAAGCTTCGCGGTGTCGGCCGCGCAGCGCGAGTTCGAGGCGCTCGACGGCACCGTGCAGCAAGCCGGTGTCTACCGCAACCCCGCGCTGTCGGCGACCGTGGAGGACACACGAAGCGCCACGCAGATCACGACGGCGACAGCGGACTTCCCGCTGGAGCTGGGCGGAAAGCGTGCCGCGCGTGTGACCGCGGCGCAGCGGTCTCGCGACGTTGCCCAGGTGGAACTGGGCAACACCAAAGCCCAGGTCCGCGCCTCCGTCGTTGCTGCGTACTTCGCTGTGCTGGTTGCGCAGGAACGCACGAAGCTGGCCGCGAACTCCGCGGAGTTGGCCGCCAGCGGCGCGCAGGCAGTCGCCAAGCGTGTCGCTGCGGGCAAGGTGTCGCCCGTCGATGCAACGCGGGCACAGGTCGATCAAGCCAACGCGCAGCTGGAAGCGACCGAGGCCCAGGCCCAGCTCACGACGGCTCGGTACGCGCTGGCAAGCCTCTTCGGCGACACCGAACCGAAGTTTGAGAGCGTCACAGGAGACACCAACGCCGTACCGGCACCAGCGGCACTGCCCGAACTTGTCCGTCAGCTCGAAGGGGCGCCGGCACTGCTGGCAGCCCGCACCGAGGTGGAACGGCGCAAGGCACTTGTGGATGTGGAGCGGAGCAAGGCTGTTCCCGACCTGACCCTCAGCGTCGGTGCGAGACGAGACAACGCGCAGGGGCGTAGCCTGGCCATCGTCGGCGTGTCCATTCCGCTGCCGCTGTTCGACCGCAACCAGGGTGCGATCTACGAAGCCAGCAGGCGGGCCGTCAAGGCCGAAGACGAGTACCAGGCCGCGCGCATTCGCGTCTTCTCGGAGCTGCAGGCGTCCTCGACTCAGTTCACAGTCGCATGGACTTCGCTGCAGGCGCTTCAGTCGACGGTGCTGCCTGCGGCTCTGCTGGCCTACGAGTCTGCCAGCCGAGGCTTCGAAGCCGGCAAGTTCGGCTTTCTGGACGTCATCGACGCGCAGCGCTCGCTGCTGCAGGCCCGGACGCGATACCTGACGACCCTTTCAACCGCATACCAGGCCGCAACGGCCATCGACCGTTTGCTCGGTCGCTGAAGAAACGGACAACGAACATGGCAATCACGAAGAAGCAGGGCACGGCGATGACGGTCATCGTCCTTGTGGGCCTTCTCGCAGGAGGCGGCATCTTCCTTTGGGAACGATACCGGGCCGGCGCGGCAGCGGAGCACGCCGAAGAGGCCGGACAGGCTGCCAAGGAAGGCAAAAAGGAAGGGCCGGGCCAAGGGGCGAAGGAAGAGGGCGACAAGGATGGGCATGGCCACGATGCCAAGGCCGAGAAGGAAGAACACGAGGAGCGACTGGTCAAGCTCACGCCCGAACAAGCCAAGAAGGCCGGCATCACCGTGCAAGCCGCTGGTCCGGCCAAGCTCCAGGCCGCGACGGAGTTCCCCGGGGAGATTCGCTTCAACGAAGACCGCACGGCCCACGTCGTGCCGCGCCTGGCCGGTGTCGCCGAGCAGGTCGGTGCGAACCTCGGCCAGCCGGTGCGCCAGGGCCAGGTTCTGGCGGTCATCGCCAGCATCTCTTTGTCCGAGCAGCGCAGCGAACTCCTCACTGCGCAGCGCCGGCGCGACGCCGCACGCGTGACGTACGAG
Organism: Rubrivivax sp.; assembly: GCA_049274755.1. Taxonomy (GTDB): domain Bacteria; phylum Pseudomonadota; class Gammaproteobacteria; order Burkholderiales; family Burkholderiaceae_C; genus Rubrivivax. The sequence goes on from JBASTF010000662.1 coordinate 3,850, forward strand.
CGTGAGAAGAGGCTGTGGCAGGACAAGATTTCGGCCGAGCAGGACTATCTGCAGGCGCAGGCTGCAATGCAGGAGGCGGACATCGCGGTCCAGAACGCATCGCAGAAGCTTGCTGCCGTGGGCGCAGCGAGTTCGGCCAGCGGCCTGAACCGTTTCGAAGTCCGCGCGCCGTTCGACGGCACCGTGGTCGAGAAGCACCTGACGCTGGGCGAGTCGGTGAAGGAAGACGCCAGCATCTTCACCGTCTCGGACCTGCGCACCGTGTGGGCAGAGTTCAACGTCGCCCCCAAGGACTTGGCGACAGTGCGCGTGGGGCAGCGTGTCATGGTTTCTTCCAGCGCTTTTCAAAGCAAGGTCGAAGGAATCATTTCCTACGTCGGTGCCTTGGTGGGCGAGCAGACCCGAACGGCGCGGGCCCGGGTCACGCTGACCAACCCTGAGGGTGCCTGGAGGCCCGGCCTGTTCGTCACCGTCTCGGTCTTCGGCGAGAACCAGGACGTTCCGCTGACCGTCGCCGCCGACGCGATTCAGACCATCGAAAACCAGAACATGGTGTTCAAGCCCGTACCTGGGGGGTTCGAAGCCAGCCCCATCAAGGTCGGTCGCAGTGATGGCCGGACTGTCGAGGTACTCGGCGGCCTGAATGCCGGCGAGCAAGTGGCGTCGAAGAACACGTTCGTCCTCAAGTCCGAGCTCGGCAAGTCCAGCGCCGGACATGGGCACTGAAGCGAGGACGCGACATGTTTGAACGCATCATCCGTTTCTGCATCGAGCAGCGCTGGCTGGTCATGTTGACCGTGCTGGGGATGGCCGCTCTGGGCGTCTACAGCTACACGAAGCTTCCCATCGACGCCGTCGTCGACATTTCCAACGTCCAGGTCGTCATCAACAGCAAGGCACCGGGGTATTCGCCACTCGAGACCGAACAGCGCGTCACCTACCCGATCGAGACCGTCATGGCCGGCTTGCCCGGCCTCCAGCAGACACGCTCGCTGTCCCGCTATGGTCTTTCGCAGGTGATCATCATCTTCAAGGACGGCACGGACATCTACTTCGCGCGGCAGTTGGTGAACCAGCGCTTGCAGGAGGCGCGCGAGAAACTGCCCGCCGGAGTGACGCCGAGCATGGGCCCCATCTCGACAGGCCTCGGCGAAATCTACCTGTGGACGGTCGAGGCCGAGAAGGGCGCGAAGAAGGCAGACGGCTCGCCCTACACACCGGTCGACCTGCGAGAGATTCAGGACTGGGTGGTCAAGCCGCAGTTGCGCAATGTGCCCGGAGTCACCGAAATCAACTCCATCGGCGGCTTCGACAAGCAGTACCTTGTCGCCCCGAACCTGGAGCGCCTGGGAGCGTTTGGCCTCAGCCTGGCAGACGTCGTCAATGCCCTGGAGAAGAACAACTCCAACATGGGCGCTGGCTACATCGAGCGACGTGGCGAGCAGTATCTGGTTCGCGCGCCTGGCCAGGTTCAGTCCGTGGAAGACATCGGTGACATCATCATCGGCACGGCGCAGGGGTTGCCCATCCGCGTGCGCGATGTCGCTTCGGTCGGGCTTGGCCGGGAACTGCGCACGGGCGCCGCGACGGAGAACGGCGAGGAGGTCGTGCTCGGGACGGTGTTCATGCTGATGGGCGAGAACAGCCGGTCGGTGTCGCGTGCCGTCGACAAGCAGATGGTGGCCATCAACAAGACGCTGCCGCCCGGGGTCAAGGCCATCACGGTCTACGACCGGACGACGCTGGTGGACAAGGCCATCGCCACGGTCCAGAGAAACCTCGTCGAAGGTGCGCTGCTCGTGATTGCCGTGCTCTTCGCATTTCTCGGCAACTTCAGAGCCGCGCTCATCACGGCGATGGTCATTCCGCTGTCCATGCTGTTCACTTTCACGGGCATGGTGCGGTACGGCATCAGCGCGAACCTGATGAGCCTCGGTGCCTTGGACTTCGGCATCATCGTCGACGGGGCGGTCGTCATCATCGAGAACGCGGTACGACGCCTGGCGCATGTGCAGGCCCACAAGGGCCGGGCGCTCACACGCTCCGAGCGCTTCCACGAGGTCTTCGCCGCCGCAAAGGAAGCGCGGCGGCCGCTGCTCTTCGGGCAACTCATCATCATGGTGGTGTACGTGCCCATCCTCGCGCTGACCGGCGTCGAGGGGAAGATGTTCCACCCGATGGCCTACACGGTGCTGCTGGCGTTGTTCGGGGCGATGCTGCTGTCGGTCACGTTCGTGCCCGCCGCCGTGGCCCTGTTCATTGGCAATCGTGTGACCGAGAAGGAAAACCGGTTGATGGAGTGGGCCAAGGGCCGCTACGAGCCTGCACTGAAGGCGACGCTGGGGAATGCGCCGGTCGTGCTGACGTTTGCCGGCGTTACGGTGGTGCTCTCGATCGTGATCGCGAGCAGACTCGGGAGCGAGTTCGTTCCGAATCTCAACGAGGGAGACTTCGCCATGCAGGCGTTGCGTATCCCTGGCACGAGCCTGACCCAGTCCGTCGAGATGCAGAAGCAACTGGAGACCACGCTGAAGGAGAAGTTTCCGGAGATCGAACGCATCTTCGCGCGCACCGGTACGGCGGAGATTGCTGCCGACCCCATGCCTCCGAACATCAGCGACGGATACATCATGCTCAAGCCGATGGATCAGTGGCCGCAGCCTCGCAAGACAAGGGATGAACTGCTGGCGGCCATCCGGGAGGAAGCGGCCAAGGTGCCCGGCAACAACTACGAGTTCTCGCAGCCGATTCAGCTGCGGTTCAATGAGCTCATCAGCGGTGTGCGCTCCGACGTCGCGGTGAAGGTGTTCGGCGACGACAACAATGTCTTGAACGAGACGGCCAACCGCATCGCTGCGACCCTGCAGACAGTGCCTGGCGCCACCGAGGTGAAGGTCGAACAGACGACGGGCCTGCCGATGCTGTCGATCAACATCGACCGTGCCAAGGCGGCGCGGTATGGACTGAACATGACCGACGTTCAAGAAGCCGTCGCGACGGCCGTCGGCGGCCGCGAGGCTGGCACCTTCTTTCAGGGCGACCGTCGTTTCGAAATCCTCGTTCGGCTGCCGGATTCGGTGCGCGAGAACGTCGAGGCGCTGGGCCGGCTGCCCATCCCGCTGCCAAAATCCGGCCTAGAAGGGCGTGCTTCGTACATTCCGCTGGGGGAGATCGCGACGCTCGAGGTTGCGCCGGGGCCGAACCAGGTTTCGCGAGAGAACGGCAAGCGCCGCATCGTCGTCAGCGCCAACGTCACCGGAAGAGACCTCGGCTCGTTCGTGGCCGATGCGCAGGTGGCGATGGCAGAGGTCACGGTGCCGGCCGGCTACTGGACGGCCTGGGGCGGCACTTTCGAGCAGCTCCAGTCGGCCACGCAGCGACTTCAGATCGTGGTGCCGCTGGCGCTGCTCATGGTGTTCGTGCTCCTGTTCACCATGTTCGGCAACGTCAAGGATGGCCTGCTGGTGTTCACCGGCATCCCGTTCGCACTGACCGGAGGCGTGCTCGCTCTGTGGCTGCGCGACATTCCGTTGTCGATATCGGCAGCAGTCGGCTTCATCGCGCTGTCGGGCGTGGCCGTGCTGAACGGCCTGGTGATGCTGTCCTTCATCCGGAATTTGCGCGATGAGGGCAAGAGCCTGGACGAAGCCATCTGGGAAGGAGCGCTGACCCGGTTGCGCCCGGTGTTGATGACGGCGCTCGTGGCGTCGCTGGGCTTCGTGCCGATGGCGATAGCGACAGGAACGGGTGCCGAGGTCCAGCGACCGTTGGCCACGGTCGTCATCGGCGGCATCCTGTCCTCCACCGCCTTGACGCTTCTGGTGTTGCCGTTGCTGTACCGCTGGGCACATCGCCGCGACGCTGAAGAAGATCTGGAACTGACGCCAGCGCATCCTTGAGGCGGGGCCGACAAGCCCTCCGCCTTCTCCTTGTGGGCCCACGCGGCCCACGAGGGGCGTGCGCAAGACGATGGCCGCTTCAAGGCGTCGTTGAAGCGGGCGCTTTGTGCGTTGGTCCGGTGGTGTCGGCCCTGTATCTCGACGGGCCTGGCGCGCGACAGTCGGCGCGAACGAGCGCCGGTTCATAACCCCGGGGCGCCTGCCCCGGCATCGATCAGCGCGCGTGTCCGTGGCGGTGATGGATGTCCGGGTAGTGCGCGTGTGTGTGGGTCAGGGCGCCGTGCCGGTGCGGATGTGCATGCGGCTCCTGCCCGTCCCAGGGGAAGTCGTGTGTGTGCTGGTGGTGCGCGTCGTGGCGATGGCGGTGCGCGTGTTCCAGCGGCTGGTGGCTGTGCGTGTGTTCGTGCCGCTCCCTGATGTGCAGCCAGACGCCGAAGGCAATCAGCGCGGCGGCCAGCCAGAACGCCGGTGAGGGCGCGTCGGGCCACAGTGCCAGCGAGATGACGACGCCGAACAGCGGCGCCACCGAGAAGTACGCGCCGGTGCGTGCGGTGCCCAGCGTGCGCAAGGCCACGACGAAGAGGCTGAGGCTCAAGCCGTAACCGAGAAAGCCGACGAGCAGGCTGCCGCCGACGGCTTGTGCGCTGGGCAGCGTTGCGCCCGCCGCGACGGCGAGGCCGGCGTTGCAGGCGCCGGCCAGCAAACCCTTGAGGCAGGCCACCAGCATGGCGTCGTTGGTCGACACCTTGCGAGTCAGGTTGTTGTCGATGCCCCAGGCCAGGCAGGCGCCGACGATGAGCAGTGACCCGGTCGACAGCACGGCGCCGCCGGGCTCCCACGAGAGCAGCACGCCGCCGGCGACGATGGCCAGCATGCCAAGGACGATCTGCCGGTCGGCGTTCTCCTTGAAGACCAGCCAAGCGATGACGGCGGTCAGCACCCCCTCGATGTTCAGCAGCAGCGATGCGGTGGCGCCGCTGGTCTGGGTCAGGCCCGACATCAGCAGCGCCGGCCCCAGCACACCGCCGAACAGGATGGCGCCCAGCAGCCATGGCAGTTCCTTGCCCGGGATGTGCATCTGCCGGGCCAGTTCCGGGTTGCGGGCGCGGCGCAGCAGCAGCAGCAGGCCCAGGCCCAAACCGCTGCCGAGGTAGAGCAAGCCGGCGAGCAGGAAGGGCGGCACGTCGCCGACCAGGAGTTTGGCGAATGGTGTGCTGGCCCCGAAGAGCAGGGCGGCGGCAAGGGCAGGCGAGGCGGAACGGACGGACATGGGCGTAGTGGAACACGCCGCAGCCGGCCGGGCCGGTGTTTGTCCCAGTGCTTGTCTTGCTAACTCGTCATACCATCACACCACAATACCAATGGGATGCATGGCATGACTCGGATTGCGTTGTTCGGCGCTGGCGGCAAGATGGGCGTGCGCCTGTCGAAGAACCTGATGGGCTCGCCTTACCAGGTGCGCCATGTCGAGCCCGGTGCCGGCGGCCGGCAGCGGCTGAAGGACGAACTCGGCATCGCGTGCACCGATGCCGACACCGCCGTCGACGGCGCCGATGTCGTCATCCTGGCCGTGCCCGACACGCTGATCGGCAAGCTGGCCGCCGAGCTGTCGCCCAAGCTGCGGCCCGGCACGATGGTGATGACGCTGGATGCCGCCGCGCCCTTTGCCGGCCACCTGCCGGCGCGTGACGACCTGGTGTACTTCGTGGCCCACCCCTGCCACCCGACGATCTTCAGCGCCGAGGTGCACACGCCCGGCGCGGTGGACTACTTCGGCGGCGGCACGGCGCCGCAGTCCATCACCAGCGCGCTGATGCAGGGCCCCGAAAGTGCCTTCGACCTCGGCGAGGCGGTGGCCAAGACGATCTACCAGCCCATCCTGCGGTCGTACCGGCTGACGGTGGAGCAGATGGCGCTGCTGGAGCCGGGGCTGTCGGAAACCGTCTGCGCGACCTTGCTCGACGTGATGCGCGAAGCGATGGACGAGGTGGTGGCGCGTGGTGTGCCGCCGGAGTGTGCACGCGACTTCCTGCTCGGCCACATGACGATCCTGTCGGCGGTGATCTTCAAGCAGATTCCCGGCGCGTTTTCCGACGCCTGCAACAAGGCCATCACCTTCGGCAAGCCGCGGCTGATGCGCGACGACTGGAAGCAGGTCTTCGACCGTGCCGAGATCGCCGAGAGCATCCGGCGCATCACCTGACGGCTCATTTCCCACCCGTTGCCGCCACGGCGGCGCATTCGCAGCCCGGCGCAGCAGAACGCCGAGGCACAACCACGCCTGGAGACACAGCACCATGAACCGCACCGCACTCGTTCGCCTCGCCGGCCTGGCTTCGCTGCTGGCCGCTGCCCTTGCACCGGCCGCCGCGCAAACCGTGCTGAAGATCGGCTACACGCCGCCCCAGGGCTCGCACTACTGGGTCGGCGCCACGACCTTCTGCGACGAGATGGAAAAGGGCACGCAGGGGCGCTACAAGTGCCAGCAGTTCCCGAACAGCGCGCTGGGCGGCGAGCGCGAGATGATCGAGTCGGTGCAGCTCGGCACGCTGGACCTGGTGAACACCAGCACCGGCCCGCTGGGCAACTTCGTCCCTGACACCAAGATCGTCGACATCCCCTTCCTGTTCCGCGACTACGAGCATGCACGCAAGGTGATGGACGGCCCCATCGGCCAGGACATCCTGAAGAAGATGCCGGCCAAGGGCCTGGTCGGCCTGGCCTGGACGGAAAACGGCTTCCGCCACATGACGAACAACAAGCGGCCGATCAACACCGCGCACGATGCCGCCGGCCTGAAGGTGCGCACGATGGAAAACAAGGTGCACATGGACGGCTACAAGAGCTTCGGCCTGCTGCCGACGCCGATGGCCTTCCCCGAGCTGTACGGCGCGCTGCAGCAGGGCACGGTGGACGGGCAGGAGAACCCGATCCCGGTGATCCTGGCCTCGAAGTTCGCCCAGGTGCAGAAGCACCTGTCGCTGACGGCGCATGTGTATTCGCCGGCGGTGCTGATCCTCTCGCCGCGCGTCTGGGACAAACTCCCCGAAGCCGACCGCAACGTCTTCGTCGCCGCTGCGAAGAAGGGTTCGGACGCGCAGCGCCGCAAGGTCAACGACGACGAGGCCAACGGCATCGCGCAGCTGAAGAAGGACGGCATGCAGGTGGTGGAGAAGGTCGACGGCGAGAGCTTCCGCAAGGCCGTGGTGCCGGCCTACGCCAACTTCGCGAAGGAGTTCGGCGCCGACAAGATCGCCGCGATCCAGGCCGTGCGCTGAGCCACCGGCGATGGACACGCTGGAGCGCGGCCTGCTGGCTGCCAACCGCTGGGCGCTGATCGGGCTGCTGGCGGCGATGTCGGTGATCATCTTCACCAACGTCGCGCTGCGCTACCTCACCGACCAGTCCATCGAGTGGGCCGAGGAAGTGGCGCGCCACCTGATGATCTGGCTGACCTTCCTGGGCGCCGGGCCGGTGCTGCGCTACGGCGGCCACATCGCGGTGGACAACCTGCAGGACAGCCTGCCCACACGCATGGCCGCGGCGCTGCGTGTGCTGATCGTGCTGCTGCTGGCCGGCTTCTTCGTGTTCATGGTCTGGTGGGGTGTGCTGTACATGCAGCGTGCGCAGTACCAGACAACGGCGGCGACGCAGATCTCGTTTGCGTGGATCTATGCCGCGATGCCGGTGGGCGGCTTGCTGCTGCTGGCGCATGGCGCCTTCATCGTGCGCGGCTACTTGCGCGAACGTGTGTTCGCCGCCGACGCGCACTTCGACGCCAACGCCAGCGCCTCGCTCTAGCACCGCCATGAGCGCTTCTGTCCTTCTGTTCGTCTCGGTCTGCCTGCTGCTGGCCATCGGCATGCCGGTGGCGTTTGCGCTGGGGCTGTCCACGCTGCTGGCCGTGGCCCTGGGCACCAGCTTCCCGCTGCTGGTGCTGCTGAAGGAGACCTTCACCGGCATCGACAGCTTCCCGCTGATGGCGGTGCCGTTTTTCATCCTCGCCGCCGAGCTGATGAGCGGCGGTTCGCTGACCGAGGTGCTGCTGAAGTTCGCGTCGCAGTTCGTCGGCCACAAACGCGGTGGCCTGGGCTACACCAACGTCGTCGGCCTGACCTTTTTCTCCGGCATCTCGGGCTCGGCGCTGGCCGATGCCGCCGGGCCCGGCGCGATGATGATCCGCATGATGGACAAGGCCGGCTACGACCGCGCCTATGCGGCGGCGCTGACGGCGTCCACCGCCATCGTCGGCCCCATCATCCCGCCGTCCATCATCATGATCATCTACGCGCTGCAGGACGAAACCGTCTCGGTCGGCGCGCTGTTCATGGCCGGCCTGCTGCCCGGTGTGCTGATCGCCATCGGCATGGCCTTCGTCAACTGGCGTGTCTCCAGCGCACGCAACTACCGCGGCGAGGATGCGCAGCCCGGCTGGCGCGAGATGCTCGAGGTCAGCCTGAAGGCCTTGCCGGCGCTGCTGCTGCCGGTGCTGATCCTCGGCGGCATGCGCGCCGGCTGGTTCACGCCGACCGAGGCCTCGGTGGTGGCGGTGTTCTATGCCCTGGTCTGCGGCAAGCTGGTCTACCGCACACTGAGGTTCAGCCAGCTGCCCGACATCCTGATGCGCTCGGCCCTGCTCACCGCGTCGGTGCTCATCATCATCGGCGTCTCGGCGGCCTTTGCCTGGGTGCTGACCGTCGAGAGCGTGCCGCAGACACTGGCGGGCTGGCTGGTGGCGCAGAACTTCTCGCCGACGATGTTCCTCATCGTCGTCAACATCTTCCTGCTGCTGTTCGGCATCTTCATCGAGCCGCTGCCGGGGGTGATGGTGCTGGTGCCCATCCTCGCGCCGGTGGCCGTGAAGCTGGGTGTGGACCCGGTGCACTTCGCGATGATCGTCATCTACAACCTCACGCTGGGCATGATCACGCCACCGGTGGGGGGCTTGTTGTTCGTCACCTCCAACGTCTCGCGTGTGCCGGTGGGCCAGCTGGTGCGGGAGCTCAAACCCTTTTTGTGGGCACATGGTGCGATCCTGCTCGTCGTGACCTTCGTGCCGGCGCTCAGCACCTGGCTGCCGCATGCAGTGGGGTTCGTCAAATGACACAGCACGACGCACTGTCGGCGGCCGATGGCCGTGTGCATGCCCGCTACTGGCTGGAGACCGGCGACGCGCCGCAGCGCGCGGCCGAGGTCATCGCCGGCGAGCAGTCCAGCGGCACCTTCACGGCGGTGCCGGGCGAAACGCCGGCGCTGAAACAGCGTTCGGGCGCACGTGTCGAACGGCTGGAGCTGCTGGGCCACACGGCGCAGCCCAGCCTGCCGGTGCTGACGCCGGCGGCGCGCTACACGCAGTGCCTGCTGGAGCTGTCGTGGCCGCTGGAGAACTTCGGCACCTCGCTGCCCAACCTGATGGCGACGATCGCCGGCAACCTGTTCGAGCTGCGCCAGGTCTCGGGCCTGCGCCTGCTGGACCTGGCGGTGCCGCCGGCCTTTGCCGCCGCCTGCCCCGGGCCGGCGTTCGGCATTGCAGGCACACGCCGCCTGGCCGGCGTCGCCACAGGCCCGCTGATCGGCACCATCATCAAGCCCAGCGTCGGCCTCTCGCCCGCAGAGACGGCGCTGACGGTGCGTGAACTGCTGGCCGGTGGCATCGACTTCATCAAGGACGACGAACTGCAGGCCGACGGCCCGCACTGCCCCTTCGACGAACGGGTGCGTGCGGTGATGCACGAGGTGCATGCCGCGGCGCAGCGCAACGGCCACCAGGCCATGGTGGCCTTCAACCTCACCGGCGAGGTCGACGAGATGCGGCGCCGCCACGACCTGGTGCTGGCGCTGGGTGGCAGCTGTGTGATGGTCAGCCTGAACTCGGTGGGCCTGACGGGCCTGCTGGCGCTGCGCCGCCACGCGCAGCTGCCGATCCACGCGCACCGCAACGGCTGGGGCTATCTGAACCGCTGCCCGGCGCTGGGCTGGGACTACGCACCCTGGCAGGCGCTGTGGCGGCTGGCCGGTGCCGACCACCTGCACGTCAACGGCCTGGCCAACAAGTTCAGCGAAGCCGACGACAGCGTCATCGCGGCCGCGCGTGCGGTGCTGCGTCCGCTGGATGCCACCCACCCCATGGCCGCGATGCCGGTGTTCAGTTCGGGCCAGACGGGGTTGCAGGCGGCGCCGACCTACGCCGCGCTGGGCTGCGCCGACCTGATCCACGCCGCCGGCGGCGGCATCCTCGGTCACCCGGGTGGCATCGCAGCCGGCGTGGCAGCGATGCGCCAGGCCTGGGACGCCGCAATGGCCGGCACCCCGCTGAACGAACACGCGCGCCTGCACCCCGAGCTGCAACAGGCGCTGGCGAACTGGTGACGCCGTGGGCTCCGATCTGCTGCTCAGCTACTACGGCGACGACTTCACCGGCTCCACCGACGCGCTGGAGGCACTGACGCTGGCCGGTGTGCCGACCGTGTTGTTCCTGCAGCCACCCGATACCACCGCCTTGCAGCGTTTCCCCGGCGTGCGCGCCGTCGGCCTGGCAGGCCAGGCG
>JBASTF010000663.1:0-1833 GCA_049274755.1 Rubrivivax sp.
TCGTCGCGGCGATGCGCAGCCTGGCCGCCGTGCACCACGACTGGGGCACCGCGCGCGCCTGGAACGAAGGTGGCCTGTCGGTGCTGTTCTGCGGCCCGCCGGGCACCGGCAAGACCATGGCGGCCGAAGCGCTGGCCACCGAACTGGCGTTGCCCATGGTGCGCGTCGACCTCTCGCAGGTGGTCAACAAGTACATCGGCGAAACCGAGAAGAACCTGCGCCGCATCTTCGATGCTGCCGAGGCCGCCGACCACCTGCTGTTCTTCGACGAGGCCGATGCCTTGTTCGGCAAGCGCACCGAGATCAAGGACGCCCACGACCGCTACGCCAACATCGAGGTCAGCTACCTGCTGGAACGCATGGAGCGTTTCAAGGGCCTGGCCGTGCTGGCAACCAACCGCCGCAAGGATCTCGACGAAGCCTTTTCGCGCCGCCTGCGTTTCATCGTCGAGTTCCCGCTGCCCGGCGTGGCCGAGCGTGAACGGCTGTGGCGCACGATGTTCCCGCCGGCCGTCGACGTGTCCGACATCGACTTCGCCTTTGTCGCCCAGCGTTTCGAGATGGCCGGTGGCCCCATCCGCTCGGCGACCTTCAATGCCTGTTTGCACGCTGCGGGGTTCCAGCCTTCGCCACGTGTGGCGATGCCGCAGCTGCTGCTGGCCATCAAGCGTGAACTCGAGAAGGCCGGCCGCGACACGCAGCACGAACAGTTCGGCGCCTACGCCCACTTGTTGCCGGAGCACGCCTGATGAACCCACGCGTCGCCATAACCCGCCTGGACATCGGCCTCACCGGCCTGGACCCCGAGGCTGCGCAGGCGCTGCAGGACGCCCTGCCCGGCACGCTGCAGCGCACGCTGGAACGGCGGCTGGCAACGGCCGGTGCCAAGGCCGTGTCGCTGCAGCTCGCCAATGCCGACCTGGGCACGCTGACACTGCCGCCACGCAGCAGCCCGCAGGCTGCCGCCGAGGCCATTGCCGCGCAGCTGGCCGACTGGCTGGACGTCCGGCTGGCAGTGCCGGCCGCGGCTGCGGCCACGCAGACCGAGCAGGAGGAGCCCTGAGATGGCCATCCGCGGCGCCCTCATCGAATACAGCGGCCAGTTCCTGGGGCCGGTGCCCAACATCGTCGTCTTCCAGTTCAACCCCGAGCAGATCTCGCGCACGATCAGCCTGCAGGAAGCCGGCAGCGAACGTGGCCGCCGCGCGCAGAGCGAACGTGCCGCTGCCGCCGGGCCGCCGACCGAGGAGTTCTCGATGACGATCCAGCTCTCGGCCGCCGAAGACCTGGGCACACCCGGCCCCTTCACCGGCGTCACACGCGCCTTCGGCATCGGCCCGCAGATCGCGGCGCTGGAGAAAATGGCCTACCCCAACGGCCCCAACGGGCTGATCGGCGCGGCGCTCGATGCCATTGGCGACGCCATTGCCGGCCCAGGCACTGCGGCAGCAGCCGAACGCCCGACACCACGCGAAGCCCTGCCACGGCTGCTGTTCATCTGGGGGCCGACGCGGGTGCTGCCGGTGGCCATCAAGTCGATGAGCATCACCGAGCAGGAGTACGACAACACCTTGTGCGCCACACGCGCCGACGTGGCGCTGGGGCTGAAGGTCAGCAACAGCCCCGACGTCAACGACCTCATCGCCAACGGCGCGCTGCTGTACACGCGCACGGTGAAGGAGGCCCAGGTCATTGCCCAGATGGCACGCGGCATCACGCAGCTGCCGTCCATCATCCCCTTCTGAGGAAAGCGGCCCATGTTCCTGAAGAACTCCCGCTACCACGGCCAGGCCACGCACACGGCGCCGGCCGAAGGCGGCCGCAGCGTGCAGC
>JBASTF010000664.1:0-3498 GCA_049274755.1 Rubrivivax sp.
CCTGGTAGCTGGGCAGCGCAACGCCGGCGAGCACACCGACGACGGCACAGGCCGTGGCCAGTTCGACGAGCGTGAAGCCGGCGGTGGCCAGGCGTTGGCGGCAACGCATCGGGCTCAGTCCAGCGAGAGAAGCCGGCGGCGCTTCTGCATCTGGTCGATCCAGCGCTGCAACGCACGTTCGGCGCTGCCGCTCAGCGGGCCCCATTCGCAGCCCAGGCGCACCCCCCGTTCCTGCGGCTGCAGCGAGGTGACGTGGTGCAGCGTCAGCATGACCTCGAAGCGGGTGTCGGCGTCGAGCTCGATGCGCACGTCGCCCAGGCGCACGCCGGCGTCCAGCGGCGGCACGTCGGGCGGCAGCAGCAGGGCGCAGCCGCCGATGCTGACGTCCAGCACACGCAGCGCCAGCGCCATCTCGGGAATGGCCGGGTGGCGCAGCCGCGCCTTCGGCGCCAGGCGTTCGCTGGGCCGCACGCGGAAGGCGCTGCGGCGCTGGAAACGGTAGAGCTCCTGCGGCCATTCGGCCTGCAGCGCACAGCTGCCGGCGCTGCGCACGACCAGCAGGCCATGCAGGTCGAACTGCAGTTTCACGCTGTCGAGATAGGCCACGGCCACGGCTTCGTCGCCATCGACCAGGGCCTGCAGTTGCGGGTGCATCTCGTCGGCGCTGAAGGACAGGCGGCCGCGTGCGTCGTCCAGCGCCCACAGCGCCGTCGTGAGGCCGGCACCGCCGGGTCCGCTGAGGTGCACAGGCACGCTGGCGTCGCGCAACTGGCGCAGCAGCGCCAGCATCTCGCGCGGGTGCGTGACGCGGAACTCGGACCAGCGGTCCGGCTCACCGTCGCCGCCCAGCGCCGCGGGTTGGGTGTCCTGGAACATCGTCGCAGGCCGTCGGGCTGTGGTCAGTGCAGCGTCTTGCGCCGCCCTGCCAGCGTGTCGTCCAGGTCCTGCAGCCAGGGTTCCGCGAGGTGGCGGATCTCGGCGTCGTTGACCAGGATGCGCTGCATGATGCGCGACTTCGTGCGTGCGGCCTCGGCATCCATCGTCGTGTTGCGCGCCGCATGCTTGAGCTGGCTGATCAGCAGCACGCAGGCACCTTCGAGCTTGACGACCTCGTCCCAGTTGCCGGCCTTGGCTGCCGTCAGCATGTCGGCGCTGGCCTGCTCGATCGCCTCGTAGTAGCTCAGGAGTTGTGTGTCCATGGGAGATCCTTTTCGTCGCCGCGGGCGATCAGCGGCGGGCCGCGGGGGGCTGGGCTTCGGCTTGCGGTGCAATCGACATCCAGGCCTCGCGCAGCGGTTGCATCAGCGCCGCGGCCTCGACGAGCCCGGCCTCGTCGTTGCGCACGTTGGCCAGCGTCAGCCGCATGCCCAGGTAGCCGTAGAGGTCGTTCAGGTCCTGGGCCAGCGCACCGCCGGCGCGCATGTCCAGGCTGGCACGCAGGCCTTCCTCGACGATACGCACGGCATGGCCGATGGCACGGCCCTTGGCCTCGACATTGCCGGAGTGCAGGGCACCACGCGCCTGGGCGACAGCGTCCATGAAGCCGTCGAACAGCATGGCCACCAGCTTGTGCGGGGACGCACTGCCGACACCGGTTTCGGTGCCGATCTGGCGGTAGGCATTGGCAAACTGTCGTGCGTTGCGTGACGCGGTGGCAGTGCTGAACATGGCGGGAAGGGCCCGGTAGCGTTGTTGGTGTTTTTATCGGCAGGGCCCGTGGGCCACTTGAGCAGGGTAAAAACCAGCGGAAATGGCGTTTCAAAACGTCAAGAGCCGGCGCCCTGGGGACGCCGGCTCCTGGTGGATCCGCCGAACCGCGTCAGGCGTTCGAGTTCAGCATGGCCAGTTGCTGCGACAGGTAGTTCGAGACGCCGCTCATGTTGGACATGCTGGTGTCCAGTGCCTGGTACTGCGCGTTCAGCCGCTTTTCGGTCTGCGCCAGGCGCAGCGTCATCGCGTCCTGCGATTTCTGGTTGCGCGTGATCATGCTCTGCAGGCTGGAGTTGCGTGTCGTCAGCATGCCCTGGGTGTCGAGCAAGGCGTTGCCCAGGTCGCGGAAGCGGTCCATGAAGCCGGAGACGGCGCTGGTTGCGCCGTCGGTGGCCAGGGCCTTGCGCATTTCCGTGCGGTTGGCGACGGCCGCGTCGAGCTTGGTGCTGTTGGTCTCCAGCGTGCCGTCGCTTTTCATCACGATGCCGATGTCCGACAGGCGCGTGTAGGTCGACGAGGCGCTGGTCGCGACGTTGATGACGCCGCGCAACTGCGCCTGCAGGCTGCCGGTGGTGCGGTCGCCCTGCAGCGTGCCGCCGGTTTTGCTGCCGGCGTCGTACTTGGTGTTGTCGCGGATGTAGCCGGCCAGGTCGTTGAAGGCCTTCGTGAAGGCGGTGACGGCGGTTTTCACTGCATCGTCGTCGGCCTTCACGAGCACCTCCACGGCGCTGGCCGTCACCTTCGACAGCGTCAGCGTCAACCCGTCGGCCACGCCTTCGAGCTTGTTGCTCTCGGAGCTGAGCGCGATGCCGTTGATCGTTGCCGCGGCGTTCGCGGCCGTCTGGCTGCGCGCCATCTGCGTCGCGCCGGCGGCGCTGTAGTTCAGCGCCGACAGGCCGGTGCCGGCGGCGCCGTCGTCGGTGGTTTCGCTGGCCGTCACGCGGAAGGCGTTGCTGGCGCCGGTGTCCCTGGAACTCAGCGACAGCCGCGCGCCGTTGGCGTCGGTGACGATGGTGGCGGTGACGCCGGCGTTGGCCTTGTTGATCTTGTCGCGGATGCTGGCCAGGCTGGTTTCGCCGGCGCCGATGCTGATCGTCATCGCGCTGCTGCCGGTCTTGGCAACGAAGCCGGTGGGCGTGGGCTCGCCGGTCCAGCTGCCGAGTTCGATGGTCAGCGTGCCTTCGCCCAGCGTGCTGTCCTTGCTGGCGACGGCGCTGCCGGTCACCGTCTGGCGGCTGGCCAACTGGGTGACGCTGACGCTGTAGCTGCTGGAGGCAGCGGCGCCGTCGGTGGCGACGCCGATCGCGGTGGCGTCGGCGCTGGTGGCCACGGTGCGGTTCCACAGCGCCACCGACGACAGCGTGTTCGCCGCGTCGCGCATCGCCGAGGTGTAGCTGGTGAGCTTGCCGACCGCCGACAACTGCGTGTTGAGCTCGGTCTTGGCGCTTTGCATCAGCGTCAGCGGCCGTTGCTCGACGGCCATCAGCGCCGCGACGATGGACGTGACATTGAGGCCGCTGCCGAGTCCGGTGGAGGTGATGGTCGCCATGTCGCTTCCTTCTGCTGATCGTGTTATCGGCCACGCTGCGTCCGCCTTGAGCCGGCATGGCGGCGCCAAATGGCGCACGCCGCACCTCCCGGGGCGCTATCGGTGCATCCCTCGGGCAAGTGCGGCGTGCATGGAACTGTGGGCCCCTCGTCGAACGGCTGCGTTCAACGATCCCCCTGGGGGCTGCGGCCCGGCCTGGGGCGGCCCGGCGCTAGGCCCGAGCGCACCATCAGCCTTGC
>JBASTF010000665.1:0-2050 GCA_049274755.1 Rubrivivax sp.
GGCCCTGCTGGAGCAGCACGAGGCCTTGCGCCGCGACGAGACCGTGGCGCCGCAGGCGGCGACGCTGCGCGACAGCGTCGCCAAGCTGGGCTTTTCGCGCCAGCTGTTCAACGAAGCCGGGCAGGCCTACGACGAGGCGCTGGCGATGTTTCCGACGCGGCTGCTGGCCGACCTGTACCGCTTCCGCCCGGCCGGCCGGCTGTGAGTTGTCACGACGGCCCGACGATGGAGGCGGTGGCGACCAGTTCGTCGAACAAGGCCATCGACACCGCGCCCGACACGGCAAAGGGGTCCAGCGTCGCCCGCTCCGAGTACTTCAGCAGCAGGGCGGGGTTCAGCCGTGCCATGTTGACCTGGCCCATGCTCCAGCCGGCGAAGCGGCGTTCGCCGATTTCTTCGTAGCGCAGCAGTTCCACCTGCGTGTGGCGCGGGTCGGCGGCGATGCGGTTGTAGAGCTTGTTGACGGCGCCGCGCCCACCTTCCAGCACCTGGAGGAAGATGCCTTCGGAGAAACACAGCACACCCGTGACGCCCAGCGGCGGATTGTTGGCCTTGCTCTTTTTCAGGATGGCCAGCAGTTCCTCCTGGTCCACGGCCGGCACGGCGCGGCTGGCATACATCAGACGCACGAGCATGGCCTCACCCCTGTTGTTTGCGTGACAGCAGCGAGAGGAACTCGCGCCGCAGGTTGGCGTCTTTCAGGAAGGCGCCGCGCATCACGCTGTTGACCATCGCGGTGTCGGTGTCCTTCACGCCGCGCCAGTGCATGCAGAAGTGGTCGGCCTCCATCACGATGGCCAGGCCGTCGGGCCGCACCCGTTCCTGCAGTTCGTTGGCCAGCATCGTGACGGCTTCTTCCTGGATCTGCGGCCGGCTCATGATCCAGTCGGTGATGCGCGCGTACTTGCTCAGGCCGATGAGGTTGGAGTGTTCGTTCGGCAGCAGGCCGATCCAGACCTTGCCGAAGATCGGGCACAGGTGGTGGCTGCAGGCGCTGCGCACGGTGATGGGGCCGACGATCATCAGCTCGTTCAGGCGCTCGGCGTTGGGGAACTCGGTCACCGGCGGCATCGGGTGGAAACGCCCGCGGAACACCTCCTCAATGTACATCTTGGCCACACGCTTGGCGGTTTCCTGCGTGTTGTGGTCGCTGTCGGTGTCGATGACCAAGGCGCGCAGCACCTCCTGCAGCTTGTCCTGCACCTCGCTGCGCAGCTCGGCGAGTTCGCCGTCGCGGATGAAGGCGGCGATGTTGTCGTTGGCGTGGTAGCGGCGGTCGGCCGTCACCAGGCGGTAGCGGATGCGTTCCGACGCCGGCAGCGTGGCCAGTTCCTCGTCGCTGCGGAAGATCCGGGTCGGCTTCTCGGCCGTTGGCACTGCGGTCTTGGGCATGGGCAGGTTCCTGGACATCGGGTCGCGGATTGTGCGGCGTGCCCCGGCTTCGTGCACGGCCGGGGCTTAGACTGGCCGCGTGACGACTGCCGCCCCGACCTCGCTGCCGCTGGCCCATCTGCTGGACCTGACGGCCGATGCCGTGCTGGCGGTGAAAAGCGGGCGCTCGCTGAACGACGTGCTGGCCAAGGTGCCGCCGGCTGCGCGGCCGGGTGTGCAGGCGCTGAGCTTCCACGTCATGCGCTGGCTGGGCGGGGCCCAGGAGGTGCGCCAGATCGTCGCCGCCAAGGCGCCGCCACCGAACGTCGACGCCCTGCTGCTCACGGCCCTGGCGCTGCTGTGGCCGGTGCGCGAGCCACCGTATGCCGACCACACCCTGGTCGACCAGGCGGTGAACGCAGCGCGCCAGCGCACGCCGGCGGCGGTGTCCTTCGTCAACGCCGTGCTGCGGCGTTTCGTGCGTGAACGCGAGGCCCTGGTCGCAGCGGCCAGGCACCAGCCCATCGGCGCCTTCAACCACCCGCTGTGGTGGATCGAGCGCATCCGCCACGACTGGCCGCAGCAATGGCAGGCGCTGCTGGCGGCGAGCAACGAACACCCGCCGCTGACGCTGCGTGTCAACGCCCGCCGCGGCAGCGGCGCCGCCTATGTGCAGCGG
>JBASTF010000666.1:0-3663 GCA_049274755.1 Rubrivivax sp.
GGTCACCAGTGCGTGGCGGCCTTGCAGCGGCAGCATGTGACTCACACCCCCAGCGCGCGGTTGGCGGCCTGCAGCGGCGACAGGCCACCGGCCTGGGCTGACGCGGCACGTGCACGTTCCAGCTCCCGTTCGAGCTGGCTCTTCGCGGCGCGGTACTGCGCCGGCCAGGCCACGTCGAGATAGCCGATCTTGGCGGCTTCGAGCAGCGTCCATGCCGGGTTGGCGAGGTGCGGGCGCGCCACAGCGCAGAGGTCGGCACGGCCGGCGGCGACGATGCTGTTCACATGGTCGGCTTCGGAGATGGCGCCGACGGCGATGGTCGGGATGCCGGCTTCGTTGCGCACCCGGTCGGCAAACGGTGTCTGGAACATGCGGCCGTAGACCGGCTTTTCCTGCTTGCTGACCTGGCCCGAGGAGCAGTCGATGAGGTCGGCGCCGACGGCCTTGAAGGCACGGGCGACCGCCACCGCGTCGTCGGGCGTGATGCCGCCTTCCACCCAGTCGTGCGCCGAGATGCGCACCGACATCGGCTTGTCCGCCGGCCAGGCGGCACGCACCGCGGCAAACACCTCCAGCGGGTAGCGCAGACGGTTCGCGAGAGAACCGCCGTAGTCGTCGCTGCGTTGGTTGGTCAGCGGTGAGATGAAGCTGGACAGCAGGTAGCCGTGTGCACAGTGCAGTTCCAGCCAGTCGAAGCCGGCCTGCGCCGCGTACTGGGTGCTGCGCACGAAGTCGTCGCGCACCCGGTCCATGTCGGCCCGTGTCATCGCCTTCGACCAGGCGCTGACGCCGTCCAGGTACTGCTGCGGGCTGGCGCTGAGCAGCGGCCAGTTGGCTTCCGCCCCGTCTGCAGGCAGGGGCAGGTCGATGCCGTCCCAGGCGCGGCGGGTCGAACCCTTGGCACCGGCATGGCCGAGCTGCAGCGCAATCTTCGCGTCGGAATTGCCATGCACGAAGGCCACGATGCGCTGCCAGCCGTCGCGCTGCGCCTCGTTCCACAGCCCCGGGCAGCCGGGGGTGATGCGGGCGTCGGGTGACGGGCAGGTCATCTCCACCACCACCATGCCGGCGCCGCCCATCGCACGTGCACCCAGGTGCACCAGGTGGTAGTCGGCCGGCAGGCCGTCGACACACGAGTACTGTGCCATCGGCGACACGACGACACGGTTCTTCAGTGTCAGCCCACGCAGCCGGAAGGGCGCGAACATCGGCGGAATCGGGGCCTGAGCCTGCTGGCGCTGCACGCCGGCCTTGCCGGCCAGCCAGTCTTCGTAGTGCTCGATGTAGGCCTTGTCGCGCAGGCGCAGGTTCTCGTGGCTGATGCGCTGGCTGCGTGTCAGCAGCGAATAGGCGAACTGCTCGGGCGGCAGGTCGGCGTAGCGGTCCACATGCTCGAACCACTCGGTGGAATTGCGCGCGGCGTTCTGGATGCGCAGCACGTCGATGCTGCGCAGGGCCTCATAGTCGCGCAGCGCGGCGTCGAGGTCGCCGTTCTGGCGCTGGATGCAGCGTGCCAGCTCGATGGCGTCTTCCAGCGCCAGCTTGGTGCCCGAGCCGATGGAGAAATGCGCCGTGTGCGCCGCGTCGCCCATCAGCACCACCGGCGCCTTGCCGTTGTGGTGCACCCAGCGCTGGCAGATCACCCGCGGGAAGCGGATCCACTGCGCCGAGCCGCGCAGGTGGCTGGCGTTGGACACCAGCTTGTGGCCGTCCAGATGTTTGGCGAACAGCTTCTCGCAGAAGGCGATGGCAGCGTCCTTGTCCATCGTCTCGAAACCCAGCTTCTGCCACACGGCTTCCGGCGTCTCGATGATGAAGGTCGAGGTGTTGTCGTCGAAGCGGTAGGCATGGGCCTGCACCCAGCCGTGTTCGGTCTGCTCGAAGGCGAAGGTGAAGGCCTCGAACAGCTTGCTCGTGCCCAGCCAGACGAAGCGGCACAGCCGTGTGTCGATGTCGGGCTGGTAGGTCGCGGCGTACTTCGTGCGGATGCGGCTGTTCAGGCCGTCGCTGGCGATGACGAGGTCGGCGTCCGGGTACTGCTCATCACTCTGCACGTCGGTCTCGAAGACCAGCGTCACGCCCAGTTCCTCGCAGCGCTGCTGCAGGATGTTCAGCAGCCGCTTGCGACCGATGCCGCAGAAACCGTGGCCACCCGAGCGGACCTTGTGGCCGCGGATATTGACCTCGATGTCGTCCCAGTGGTTGAAGGCATCGAGGATGAGGGCCGCGGTCTTGGGGTCGGCGGCCTGCAGGTTGCCCAGGGTCTGGTCGGAGAAGACCACGCCCCAGCCGAAGGTGTCGTAGGGGCGGTTGCGTTCGACAACGGTGATGTCGTGGCTGGGGTCCTGCTGCTTCATCAGCAGCGCGAAGTACAGGCCGGCGGGGCCGCCACCGATGCAGACGATCTTCATGGGGCTTCCTGGTCGAGGGACGGACGGGACACGGTGTTGTGTGCGAAGTCTAAATGATTTACAAGTAAAGTAAATCCCGCCATGCACCGGAAGGGTTGATGCTGCGCAAGCCGGTGCGGCTTGGGTTCGCTCACAACTTCTCAGGTCGCCAACAGGTCCTGGTGCCGGCCGGCCAGGCCGAGGTAGGCCTCGACGACCCGCGGGTCGCGCGCCAGTTCCTGCGCCGGGCCCTGCATCGTGATGCTGCCGGTCTCCAGCACGTAGGCATGGTCGGCCACCTGCAGCGCGGCCCGTGCGTTCTGCTCCACCAGCAGGATGGCGACACCACGCTGCCGCAGCTGGGCGATGACACGGAAGATCTCGCGCACCACCAGCGGCGCCAGGCCCAGGCTGGGCTCGTCCAGCATCAGCAGCCGCGGTTTCGCCATCAGTGCACGGCCGATGGCCAGCATCTGGCGTTCGCCGCCGGAGAGCGTGCCGGCCAGCTGCGCCTGGCGCTCGTGCAGCCGCGGGAACAACTCGTAGACCTCGGCCAGCGTCTGCGCCTGGGCACGACTGTCGTGGCCGCCGCGCCGCCAGCGGTCGAAACCGCCCAGGGCCAGGTTGTCGGCGACACTCATCTCGGCGAAGAGCTCGCGTTTTTCGGGCACCAGGGTCATGCCGGCGGCGACCATGGTTTCCACGGCTGGCGAGCGGTGTGCCACACCGTCGAACACGATCTCGCCCCTGGAACGCAGCAGGCCGATGACGGCCGACAGCAGCGTGGTCTTGCCGGCGCCGTTGGGGCCGATGACGGTGACGATGCGGCCGGGGCCGACCTGCAGGCTGGCGTCGACCAGGGCCGCGACCTGGCCGTAGCTGACGGTGAGGCCGCGCACGGCCAGGATGTCGGAGTTGCCTTCGCTGGTCATTCGACACCTCCGAGGTAGGCCTCGAGCACCACCGGGTTGCGCTGCACCTCGTCGGGCAGGCCTTCGGCGATCTTCTGGCCGAAGTCCATCACGACGACACGGTCCACCAGGCCCATCACGAAGTCCATGTCGTGTTCGACCAGCAGGATGGCCAGGCCTTCGTCGCGCAGCCGGCGCAGCAGCGCGGCCAGCGCCGCCTTTTCCTGCAAGCGCAGGCCGGCGGCGGGTTCGTCCAGCAGCAGGCAGCAGGGGTCGGAGGCCAGCGCCCGTGCAATCTCCAGCGTGCGCTGCTGGCCCAGGGCCAGCGAGCCCGCGGCGTCGTGCAGGTGGGCGGCCAGGCC
>JBASTF010000667.1:0-6472 GCA_049274755.1 Rubrivivax sp.
GGCCCTGCTGCGTGCCTACGAAACCGCCGCGCAGGACGGTGCCCAAGCGCCCGAATCGGCCAGCAACCGGCGCCCGGCAGCGCCCGGGGCCGTGGCCGCCGTGGTGCTGCAGGCGCTGACTGCGGACCGGCCGCAGGCACGTTACCTGGTCGGCACCCGCTGGGAAGGTGAACGTGTGCTGCGTGTGCTGACCGAACGGTTGATCGACGCCGCCACCAGCCCCGGCCAGCAACTCGAGCGCGAAGCGCTGCTGGCCTGGGTGGACGCCGCTTGGCGCGCGCGCGAGGCTCGATAGTCGCACAGCGACGGTCGATCGCAGAAAAGCTTCGTTCGCCGCTGGCCGGGCACTGCCTAGAGTGCCCAGCCACCATGCTGAACCGACGCACCCTGCTGGCCGCGAGCCTCGCGGCACCCGCCTTCTCTTCCACCAGCCACGCCGCCGAGCCCGGCGTCTTCCCCAACAAGTCCGTGCGCTTCATCGTGCCGGTGGCGCCCGGCGGCAGCGCCGACAAGCTGACACGCATCCTCGGCGAACGCCTGAACGCCTTGTGGAGCCAGACCGTCGTCGTCGAAAACGTCGCCGGCGCCAGCGGCACCCTGGGTGCCGCACGTGTGGCCAAGGCCCCGGCCGACGGCTACACGCTGCTGCAGCAAGGCGAAGGGCTGACGCTGAACGGCATCCTCTTCAACGACCTGCCCTACGACACGCAGCGTGCGTTTGCGCCGGTGGTCAAGGCCGTCGTGAACCCGCAGGTGCTGGTCGTGAACCCGGGCACCGGCATCCGCACGCTGGGCGAGTACCTGGCCCGCGCCAAGGCCGACCCCGGCAAGATCAACCTCGCGCTGCCGGGCAACGGCGGCATCGCCCATGTCGCCCACGAGTTGCTGAGCCAGGAGACCGGCGCACGGGTGAACTACGTGCCCTACTCCGGCGGCGGCCCGGCGACGCTGGACGTGCTGGCCGGCCATGCCGACGCGACGCTGATCACGCTGGCCGCCGTGACCGACCATGTGCGTGCCGGCAAGCTGCGTGCACTGGCGGTGACGACGAACTACCGCTCGCCGGCCCTGCCCGACGTGCCGACGGTGGCCGAAGCCGCCGTGCCGGGTTTTGCCGTCGAAAGCTGGCAGGGCTACTTCGTGCCGGCGGCGACGCCGAAGGAGCTGGTGCACAAGCTGCACCGCGACATCGTCACCGTGCTGCGCACGCCCGAGGTCCGTGCCCGGCTCGAGGACATGGGCTTCAAGGTCGTCGGCAGCACCCCCGAGGAACTGGCAGCCAGCCTGGGCAGCGAACGCACACGCTACGCCGGCGTCATCCGCAGCGCCGGCATCGTCGTGCGCTGAGGGCGCGCGGCCACGGCCTTCGAAGCACAGCGTCGAAGGTATGCGTGGCGCACCGACAACTGTGGCTGGCGCAGATCGAGCGTCGATCTTCTTCGTTGGCACGGCCTGGGCACAAGCGCATGGCATCGTACGCATCGACCGCCTGCGCTGGCCGCTGCCGCGGCCCGGTGGCCGGCTCGACCTGCTGCGACCGTTCGCCCGCCCTGGTGGCTGGATCGCCAAGCCGGTCGACCCGGCGCTGGCACTCGCTTCCTGAGGGCGGCTCAACCGGTTTCCTGCGCACCCGCCTGCGTGATCTGGCTGCCCGGCGCCACGCTGTGCGTGAGCCAGACATTGCCGCCGATCGTCGAGCCGCGGCCGATGGTCACGCGGCCCAGGATGGTGGCGCCGGCATAGACCACCACCTCGTCTTCCACCACCGGGTGGCGCGCACCGCCCTTTTCCAGCCGGCCTTCGGCGTCGACGGCAAAACGCTTGGCGCCCAAGGTCACATGCTGGTACAGCCGCACCTGGCGGCCGATGACCGCCGTTTCGCCGATGACGACGCCGGTGCCGTGGTCGATGAAAAAGCCGGGGCCGATCTGCGCGCCGGGGTGGATGTCGATGCCAGTCTCGCCATGGGCGATCTCGGCCACCACACGCGCCAGCAGCGGCACGCCCTGGCGGTACAGCTGGTGCGCCAGCCGGTGTGCGATGACGGCGCGCACACCCGGATAACACAGCAGCACCTCGTCGACACTGCGTGCCGCGGGGTCGCCGTCGAAGGCCGCCTGCACGTCGCTGTCCAGCAGCGTGCGGATGCGCGGCAGCGCCTGGGCGAACTCGTGCACCAGGGTCTGTGCACGGGCATCGGCGTCCAGCGTCGGCAGGCCTTGCTGGCGCGCCACGTGGCGCAGTTCCAACCGCACCTGGGCGCGCAGCGCGCCCAGCGCACTGTCCAGCGTGTGGCCCACGTACCAGTCTTCGCTGTCGGGGCGCAGGTCGGGCGGGCCCAGGCGCATCGGGAACAGCGCACCCCGCAGCTGTTCCAGCACGGCGGCCAGCGCCTCGGGTGACGGCAGTTCGCGCCCGCCAGGCTCACGCGGGCGCTGCTGCGCTTCGCGCCAGCGTTCACGGGCCTGGCGCAAGGCTGCGACCACGGGTTCCAGGTCCAGAGGGTTCATCGGCTCCATCCGTTCAGGTGGCTTGCCGCGGGCCCAGCACACCGGCCTTCAGCGCCGGGAACACACGGCCCACCTTGGCCAGCACGTAGTCGCCGTAGCTGCCTTCGAAGGCATGCACGCTGGCGCTGTCCCAGCGTGTGGCGCGGTCGTCGGCCTCGGGATGGTGGATGGGCGCGATGCGCGCGTCGAAATCGGGGTCGAAAAACAGCGGGAACGACAGCCGGTGGCGGCCGCTGGTGTTCAGCGCCACGCGGTGCGGTGTGCTGCGGTACAGGCCGCCGGTCATGCGGTCCAGCATGTCGCCGATGTTGCAGACAAAACTGCCGGCCACCGGCGGCGCCTCGATCCAGCCCTCGCGGGTGTGCACCTGCAGGCCGCCGACCGTGTCCTGGCGCAGCAGCGTCAGCAGCCCGTAGTCGGTGTGCTCGCCGACGCCGTGGCGTGCGTCCACGCCCGCGGGCACCTCGCGGCTGGGGTATTGGAAGATGCGGAACAGCACCAGCGGATCGGCGGTGTAGCGCTCGGCGAAATACGGCGCCGGCAGGTCGAGCGACACGGCCACCGCCGCCATCACGCGGTGGCCCAGCGTGGTGACGGCGGCCATGTAGGCGAGGATCGTGTCGCGGAAGCCCGGCAGCACATCGTCGCCCGGGATCAGGTTGCGCCCGTGCAGCGGCACGCCGGCGCGCACACGCGGGTGGGTCTCCGGCAGCTCGGTGCCCAGGTACAGGCCTTCCTTCCAGTCGGGCCGGCCCGAGGTGAGCTCACCACCCAGCGGGAACCAGCCGCGCCAGGCCGGGCCGCCCAGCGGCATGGCCCAACGGGCCTTGACCTCGTCGGGCAACGCAAAGAAGCGGTGGCTCAGGGCCTCCAGCCGCAGCGCCAATGCCTCGTCGACACCATGGCCGACGACGTAGAAAAAGCCATGGGCGCGGCAAGCCTGGCCGATGGCGTGCGCCACCTCGGGCAGCGGCAGTTGCAGATCGACCAGGGGCAGCGGCGGCGCAGACATGGACCGATGCTAGCCTGCAGCCACGTGGTCTGCAGCGCTGCAGCTCAACCGCCGAACACCAGGCACACCGGGCTGCCGCAGCGCAGCGCCGAACCCGTGGCCGACAGCCGGCCGTCTGCCGCGGCGACACGCAGCGTGACGACGCTGTCGCTGTCTTCGTTCAGCACATAGAGCCAGCCACCGGCCGGATGCAGCGCAAAAAAGCGCGGTGTGCGGCCGCCTGCCGGCTGGCTCTGGATGTGCCGCAGCCAGCCGCTTGCGGCGTCGATGGCAAACACCTCGATGCTGTCGCAGCCGCGGTTGCTGGCATACAGCGTTCTGCCATCGGCGCCGATGGCAACTTCGGCAGCGCGACTGTTGCCGGTGAAATGCGCGGGCAGTGTCGGCAGCCATTGCAGCGGCGTCAGCGCGCCGCTGCGGCCGTCGAAGGCGTAAGCCACCAGCGTCGAATCCAGCTCGTTGATGGCATAGAGCCAGCGGCCCGAGGGATGGAACACCACATGGCGCGGCCCGGCAGCTTCCCGGGTGTCGACATGCGGCACCGCGGCCGGCAGCAGGCGGCCGCCATCGCAGCGGAACACGAAGATGCGGTCCAGCCCCTTGTCCGGCACGACGACAAAACGCCCGCTGGGATCGAAGGGGTTGTGGTGCGGTTTCGAAAACGGCTGCTCGCTGCGGTGCGGCCCCGGTGCGCCTGGCAACGCCACACGCTGGGCCACCGGCGCCAGGCGGCCATCGGCCAGCACCGGCAGGCTGGCCAGCTCGCCGCTCAGGTGGTTGGAGACGATGAGGTGCGCGCCGGCCGGGTCGAGGGCCAGGTGCACCGGGTTGCGGCCTTCGCAGGCCTGGGTCTGCAGCGTCGTCAGTGTGCCGTGCTGCGCCTGCACGGCGAAGACGCTGCAGCTCTCGCCGTCGCCATGCACCGTGTACAGCCGGTCGCCTGGTGCGTTCAGCGCCAGGAAGGACGGGTTGATGGTGTCGCCGAGCACCTGCACCGGCGCCAGGCTGCCGTCGTCGCCGACGCGGCAGACGGTGATGCCGTCGCCGCGTGCATTGCGTTCGCGCGTCGTGCGCGAGCCGATGTAGGCGAAGCGTGGCTGGCCGGCCATCACGCCGCCGCCGGCGCGACCGACGCGCCTTCGATGCCATGGTGCGCCAACGCTGCGGCGACAAAGCCGCTGGCCTTCATCTCCTCGACGAACTGCGCCAGGAACACACGCGCCGCTTCGCCCCGCCCCTTGGGCAGGCCCATGGCCTGCTGGATGACCATGAAGTGGCCCGGCAGCAGCCGGTGCCCGGGGTGGCGCCTGGCATCGGCTTCGAGCTGCTGCTTCACACCGGCGGCCACGTCCAGCCCCTGTTCGACGAAGACGTCGACCACGGCCGGCGAACTCGGGGCACGCACGATCTGCGCGTGCTGCAGCGCGCGGCTGAGGTGCAGGTCGTAGGCGCTGCCGGCGCCGACCACCACCTGCACACCTTCGCGGTCGACGGCGTCGTTGTGCGTCAGCGGCGAGCCATCGCGCACCAGGTAGCAGCCTTCGATCAGCACATAGGGCGCCGTGAAGCCGATGCCGGCGCCCCGCAGCGGGTCGATGGCAAAAAAGCCGATGTCGGCCTGCTCGTTCGTCACCGCCTCCACCGACTGGCCTGCGGTCTTGAACACCACCGTCGTCAGCGGCACACCCAGGCGTTCGGCAAACGCACGTGCCAGATCCACCGACACACCACAGGCTTCGCCGCCGGCCGGGTCGGCCTTGGCCAGGATGGGGTTGCCGACGTTGATCGATGCACGCAGCGTGCCGGTGGGCGCGAAGGCGGCAACAAGGTCGAGGTCGCTCACGGTCGGGGGGTCCTTCAGGTTTTCAGCAGGCCGCGGATCTTCTCGATGTTGCGTAGCGTCGCCTGCAGGTGTTCACGCATCGCGGCCGAAGCCTCGTCGTTGCGGCCGGCGGCCAGCAGATCGAGCAGGCGCAGGTGCTGGCGCGCATGTTCCTTGTAGCGCTTGCGGTCCTGCATCGAGCGGTAGGACAGCAGCCGCCGCAGCTTGTTGACGCGGCGGATGGTGTCGATGAAAAAGGCATTGCCGCTGGCTTCGACCAGGGCCTCGTGGAAACGCACGCCGCGGTCGTGCAGCTGCAGCGGCGTGTCGGTGTCGATGCCGCCGTCGAGCAGGTGCCGCTCGGCCGCGCGCAGGCGCTCGGCCACCACGGCATCGAGGCGGTAGCCCGGTTCCAGCAGGGCCGCCGGCTCCAGCGCCAGCCGCATGCGGTAGGACTGCAGCAGGCTGTCGGGTGTGGTCAGCATCGGCGAGAACGCCCAGCCGTAGCCGGGGGTTTTCTCGGCCCAGCCTTCGCCGGCCATGCGCGCCAGCACCGCGTCGAGTTCGCCCTGCGGCACCGCATAGGTCTTGCGCAGCAAGGCCTCGGTGAAGTGGTCGGGCAGTTCACCACGCAGGCGGTCGTCGGCGATGCGGAAATACAGCGGGTCGGTGCCACCCTCGTGGGCCAGGCCCAGGGCCTCGACGGCCTTGTGGTGCGGACCGTCGAGCTTGCGCGCCACGAAGTAGCCGCGGTTGGTTTCACGCTGCACCAGGCCACGTTCGTGCAGCAGTTGCAAGGCTTCGTTGATCGGCGAACGCGAGACACGCAGCTTGTCGGCCAGGCGCTGCGCCGGCAGGTGCGTGCCCACCGGCCAGTCCTCGGCCTGGATCAGTTCGACGATGCGCGCCGGAATCGAGGTGTCGAGTGCCATGGCGCCGATTGTCGGACCTCCGAGGCTGTTCAACCGGCTTCGGCCAGGCTGCGCCGCAGGATGCTGGGAATCACGCCGCCGGCACGCAACAGGTCGAGCTCAAACTGGGTTTCGACGGCGGCACGGGCTTCGAAGGCTTGGCTGCGGCCGTCGCGGCGCAGCACACGCACAGGCACGGCGCCGCGCACGCCCAGCG
>JBASTF010000668.1:0-1536 GCA_049274755.1 Rubrivivax sp.
CCAATACCGGTTCAACCGTCGATTCAATCTGCGCTCCATCCTGCCCAGCTTGCTTCGCGCCGCCTGCCTCTCAACCCCGACCCCGGCTCACGTCATTCGTGTGGCTGAGGTTGGTCGCTAATCAAGAACGCCCTTGACACCACGATGAAGGCACACACGGCGCACACCGCACGCGGCACGTTCAGCGTGCAGATGCAACCGCTGTCCGAATCGGGCTTCGGCAGCGACAGCGCCAACCTCGGCCGCCTGAGCCTGGACAAAAGCTTCGAAGGCGACCTGGTGGGCAGCGGCAAGGGCGAGACGCTGACCGCGATGACGACGACCAAGGGCTCGGCCGGCTACGTGGCCATCGAGCGTGTCACCGGCAGGCTGCAGGGCCGCAGCGGCAGCTTCGTGCTGCAGCACAGCGGCCAGATGAACCGGGGCGCACAACGCCTGGCGATCGAGATCGTGGCCGACTCCGGCTCTGGCGATCTGGCCGGCATCGAAGGCACGCTGACGATCCGCATCGAAGCCGGCAAACACTGCTACGAGCTGGCCTACGCGCTGCCCGAACTGGTCAAGTCGCCGCTGGCACCGCCGCGATGACCGCCGACGCCCCCAGCGAGCTGCTGAGCCGCCGCCACCAGATGTTCCCCCTGCTGGGCGAAGCCGACCTGGCCCGCGTGCGCCGCTTCGGCACGCTGCAAAGCCATGCCCGTGGCACACGCCTGGTCACCGCGGGTGAACCGAGCCCGGGGCTGTTCGTGGTGCTGCAAGGTGTGCTGGCCGTCAGCCAGCGCGACGGGCTGGGCCAGGTCACACCCATCGTGCGGCACAGCCGCGGCCACTTCATCGGCGAGGTGGGCACGCTCTCGGGCAAGCCGGCGCTGGTCGACGGCATCGCCGACGAGGACGTCGAGGTGCTGCTGCTGCTGCCCGGCCAGCTGCGTGCGCTGATCATTGCCGAGGCCGACCTCGGCGAGCGCCTGGTGCGTGCGCTCATCCTGCGGCGTGTGGCCCTGATCGAAGCCGGTGCCAGCGGCCCGGTGCTGATCGGCCATCCGGGCTCGGCCGACCTGCTGCGGCTGCAGAACTTCCTGCGCCGCAACGGCGAGCCCTACCACGTGGTCGATGCCGGCCAGGAAGACGGCCCCGCGGCGATGATGGAGCAGTACGGCGCGGCCCCGGGCGAGGTGCTGGCCGTGTGCCCCGACGGCTCGGTGCTGCTGAACCCCAGCGACAACGCACTGGCCCGCTGCATCGGCATGGTCGACACGGTGGACCACGACGAGCTGTTCGACGTGGCGGTGGTCGGCGCCGGGCCGGCCGGGCTGTCGACGGCCGTGTATGCCGCATCCGAGGGCCTGCGGGTGGTGGTGCTCGACTGCCGGGCCTATGGCGGCCAGGCCGGTGCCAGCGCCCGCATCGAAAACTACCTCGGTTTCCCCACCGGCATCTCCGGCGGCGCGCTGGCCGGCCGCGCCTTCGTGCAGGCGCAGAAGTTCGGCGCCGAGCTGCTGATTCCGGCCGAAGCACAGCAGCTCGACTGTGCAC
>JBASTF010000669.1:0-7523 GCA_049274755.1 Rubrivivax sp.
GGCCCTGCGTGCCCAGGCCGCCGGCGAGCAGCAGCGAGACCAGGGCGCCGCCAAGGAACATCGCCAGCGCACGCGCCGACTCGGGCCGCCGCGCTTCACGCCGCAGCATCACGTTGTTCAGTGCAAAGCTGAAGCCGCCGACCACACCCAGGCCTTCGGCCAGCGTGCGCGGCAGCGGCCAGCCGCTGCCGTCGGCCGGCCACAGCACGATGGCGGCACCGCCCAGCGCCATCAGCACGCGCAGCACGGCGGCCGCGGTGAGGCGTTCACCCAGCAGCGCACGCGCCAGCAGCACGGCCCACAGCGGCATCAGGTAGAACAGCAGCACCACCCGCACGACGTCGCCGACCGTCACGCCCCAGTTGAAGGCGGCGTTGGTCGTGCCCGAGGCCAGCACCAGCACCCACAGCACCGGCGTCGAAAACAGTTCGCGCCAGGCGCTGGGCTGCCACAGGCTGATGGCCGCCACGGCCAGGCTGTAGATGATGACGGTGGCCCACAGCGGGTGCAGGCCCACGGCCTCGAGCTGGCGGAACGGCCACCACGACACGCCCCAGGTGAAGGCGTTCAGCGTCAGCGCCAGGGCGGGCAGGACGCTGCCGCGGCCGTCAATGCCCATCCGTGCGTGCAATCGCCAGCAGGCGGTCGACCTCGTCCTTGTGCGCGACGGTGTTGCGCCGGTGCCAGCGGCGGATGGCCTCCATCGTGCCGGCCACCATCAGCCCGAACACGGCAATGGCGACGAAGGCCGACAGGCCGAGCTTGGTCATGCCGGCGTAGAACGCGCCCAGCGCCAGGATGCAGGCCTGTTCGTTGAAGTTCTGCACCGCGATCGAACGCCCGGCGCCCATCAGGTTGTGGCCGCGGTGCTGCAGCAGCGCGTTCATCGGCACGATGAGGAAACCGCAGAGCGCACCCAGGATCACCAGGAAGGGCGCGGCGACGACGACGTTGCTGATGAGGTTCAGCCCGATCATCAGCAGGCCGACGGCAATGGCCAGCGGGATGACGTTGGTGGCGCGGTCGAGCTTGGTGACGAAGGACGCCGTCACCGCGCCGGCGATCGAGCCGATGACCACCACGCCGGCCAGGTTCGAGGCCTGCGCCGTGCCGTAACCCAGCGCCGCGGCGGCCCAGGCGAAGACGATGAGGCGCAGGTTGCCGAACACGCCCCACAGCAGCGTGGTCGTGGCCAGCGAGATCTGGCCCAGCTTGTCGGTCCACAGCCGCGCGTTGCATTGCGCGAAGTCGCGCACCAGCCAGACCAGGCCATGCTGCAGCGGTTGCAGCGGCGCCGTGGTGCGCGGGATGTAGAGGTTGAACACCGAGGCCACGATGTACAGCAGCACGATGGCCGAGATCGCCGCTTCGGGCGGCGTGTCGATCGAAGTGTCGAACATCGGCAGGTCGATGTGCAGCAGCCAGGGCGCCACATGCGGGCCGATCAGCTGGCCGCCGAGCAGGATGCCCAGCACGATGGAGGCCACCGTCAGGCCTTCGATCCAGCCGTTGCCCTTCACCAGCTGCGAGGCCGGCAGCAGTTCGGTGAGGATGCCGTACTTGGCCGGCGAGTACGCCGCCGCGCCCAGGCCGACCACCGCGTAGGCCAGCAGCGGATGGCCGCCGAACAGCATCATCAGGCAACCGACGATCTTGATGCTGTTGGAGATGAACATCACCCGGCCCTTGGGGATCGCGTCGGCAAACGCGCCGACGAAGGGGGCCAGGATCACGTAGAACAGCGCAAACATCGGCGCCAGGGCCGGCGTCTGCCATGCCGGCGCCTTGCTCATGCGCAGCAGCTCCACTGCCGCCACCAGCAAGGCGTTGTCGGCCAGCGAGCTGAAGAACTGCGCCGACATGATGGTCGAGAAGCCTTTTTTCATCCGTCGTGTCGCGCGCAGCCAGGCGCTTTCTGCGGCGCCTGCATCAGAACTCCGTTCCAGGGGGCGGGCGGTTTATAGCACGTGCACTTCACCGTTCCGAATGGTGAAACTGCCCCCACGCAGGCAGGCGGTATCGTCGCGGCCATGCCCCGCCCCATCGAAGCGCTGATCCACACCGAGGCCCTGGCGCACAACCTGGCCCGCGCCCGCCGCGCCGCGCCGGACGCCCGCGTCTGGGCCGTCGTCAAGGCCAACGCCTACGGCCACGGCATCGAACGTGCGTTCGCCGGCCTGCGCGGCGCCGACGGTTTTGCGCTGCTGGACTTCGCCGAAGCCCAGCGCCTGCGGGCGCTGGACTGGCGCGGCCCCATCCTCTTGCTCGAAGGCTGTTTCGAGCCGCGCGACCTGGAGCTGTGTTCGCGCCTGAACCTCTGGCATGCCGTGCACTGCAGCGAACAGATCGATTGGCTGGCCGCGCACAAGACCCACCAGCCGCACCGTGTGTTCCTGAAGATGAACAGCGGCATGAACCGGCTGGGTTTCCGCCCCGCCGCCTTCCGCAGCGCCTGGGCCCGGCTGAACGCCCTGCCCCAGGTCGACGAGATCTCGCTGATGACCCACTTCTCCGACGCCGACGGGCCACGCGGCATCGCCCAGCAGCTGGCCAGCTTCGAAGCCGCCAGCCACGACCTGCCCGGCGAGCGGTCCTTGTCCAACAGCGCGGCCACGCTGCGCCACGCCGTGCGCAATGATTGGGTGCGCGCCGGCATCCTCTGCTACGGCAGCGCCCCCGACTTCCCCGAACACGACATCCGCCACTGGGGCCTGCAGCCGGCGATGACGCTGCGCTCGAAGATCATCGGCACGCAGCAGCTGCAGCCCGGCGACAGTGTCGGCTACGGCAGCAGCTTCACCGCCGCCGAGGCCCTGCGCATCGGCATCGTCGCCTGCGGTTATGCCGACGGCTACCCGCGCCACTGCGGCAGCGACACGCCGGTGCTGGTGAACGGCGTGCGCACCGGCACCGTGGGCCGTGTCTCGATGGACATGCTGGCCGTGGACCTGGGCCCGGTGCCCGGCGCCGGCATCGGCAGCGAAGTCACACTGTGGGGCCGCGGGCCGGGCGGCGCGCTGCTGGCCATCGACGACGTGGCGCGTGCCGCCGGCACCATCGGCTACGAGTTGATGTGTGCGGTCGCGCCCCGGGTACCCGTGCATGTTGCCGAGGAGTAAAAGCCATGGACCTGCCCAGCCACCAGCTGTCGATGACGGTGCTGATGACGCCCGACATGGCGAACTTCAGCGGCAACGTGCACGGCGGCACCATCCTGAAGCTGCTCGACCAGGTGGCCTACGCCTGCGCCAGCCGCTACGCGCGGCGCTACGTCGTCACGCTCAGCGTCGACCAGGTCATGTTCCGCCAGCCCATCCACGTCGGCGAACTTGTCACCTTCCTGGCCAGCGTCAACAGCACCGGCAGCTCGTCGATGGAAATCGGCATCAAGGTCGTGGCCGAGAACATCCGCACCCAGGTCGTGCGCCACGCCAACAGCTGCTTCTTCACGATGGTGGCGGTGGGCGACGACGGCAAGCCGGTGCCGGTGCCGCCACGGGTGCCGAACACCCCCGACGAACAGCGCCGCCACGACGCCGCCCAGGTGCGCAAGGAACTGCGGCGCGAGATGGAGCAGCGGCTGCGCGCCACACGCCAGTCCTGAAGCAGTGACGGCCGTGAAAGCACCGCAGGTGAACGAGGCCGAGGTCGAGTTCAGCGCCATCCGCGCGCAGGGTGCCGGCGGGCAGAACGTCAACAAGGTGTCGAATGCCGTTCATCTGCGCTACGACATCCACGCCTCGTCGCTGCCCGAGGCCGTGAAGCTGCGGCTGCTGGCGCTGGCCGACCAGCGCATCAGCAGCGAAGGGGTTGTCGTCATCAAGGCCCAGGACCACCGCAGCCAGCCGCTGAACCGCGCCGAAGCACTGGCGCGGCTGCAGGCCCTGGTGGATGCGGCAGCGCAGGTGCCGCGCACCCGCCGCGCGACGAAACCGAGCTTCGGGTCCCAACAGCGGCGGCTGCAGGGCAAGGCCGTGCGCTCGGCCGTGAAGGCCGGCCGCGGCCGCGTGCACGAGGGCTAACATCGCCCCATCACCACCGCGGAGCGGCAGCCATGGGCATCATCGGAACCATCATCGTCGGCCTGATCGTCGGCGCGCTCGCGCGCTTTGTGCTGCCGGGCGAGCAGAAGATGGGCTGGATCCTGACCTGCCTGCTCGGCATCGCCGGCTCGGTGGTGGCGGGTTTCGTCGGCCAGGCGCTGGGCTGGTATGCCGCCGGCCAGGGCGCAGGCTGGATCGCCTCGGTGCTGGGCGCGGCCGTGCTGCTGTTTGTCGTCGAGAAGCTGCGCAGCAAGGGCTGAAGCCGGCACCGTGATCGGCACACCCACCCGTCCGTTCGCCGCCAAGGCCTTGCTGGTGCAGGGCGAGATGTGGCTGACCGCAGGCGAGCAGACCCGCCGCCTGCGGGTCGGCGACGGCTTCGAGCTGGCGCGCGAACGCCCGCACAGCAAGCGCTGCGGCGAGGCCGGCGCCATCGACTGGGTGGGCCGGCGCAACGCGGGCTGAACCGGTTTGGCAAAAACACAGTACACCTGCCGCGACTGCGGCGGCACGAACCCGAAGTGGCTGGGCAAGTGCCCGCACTGCGGGGCCTGGAACACGCTGGAAGAGACCATCGCCGAAACCACCGGCGGCGGCAAGAACCACCGCTTCCAGGCGCTGGCGCAAAGCCAGCCGGTGGCGACACTGAGCGAGATCGACGCCGCCGATGTGCAGCGCACGCCCACCGGCCAGGAAGAACTCGACCGTGTGCTGGGTGGCGGCATCGTGCCCGGCGGCGTGGTGCTGATCGGCGGCGACCCCGGCATCGGCAAGAGCACGCTGCTGCTGCAGGCGCTGGACGCCCTGTCGTCGCAGATGAAGGTGCTCTACGTCACCGGCGAAGAAAGCGGCGCCCAGGTGGCGCTGCGGGCGCGGCGGCTGGGCCTGCCGGGCACGGCGGTGCGCGTGCTGGCCGAGATCCAGCTCGAGAAGATCGTCGCCAGCATCGATGCCGAACGCCCGGCCTTCTGCGTCATCGACTCGATCCAGACCCTGTACTCCGACCAGCTGACCTCGGCCCCGGGCTCGGTGGCCCAGGTGCGCGAATGTGCGGCCCATCTCACGCGCCTGGCCAAGACCCGCGGCTGCACCGTGGTGCTGGTGGGCCATGTCACGAAAGAAGGGGCACTGGCCGGGCCGCGGGTGCTGGAGCACATCGTCGACACGGTGCTGTACTTCGAAGGCGACACCCACAGCAGCTTCCGCCTGGTGCGTGCGATCAAGAACCGCTTCGGCGCCGTCAACGAGATCGGCGTCTTCGCGATGACGGAACGTGGGCTGAAAGGTGTCAGCAACCCGAGCGCCATCTTCCTCAGCACCCATGGTGAACCGGTGCCGGGTTCGTGTGTGATGGTCACGCTGGAAGGCACCAGGCCGCTGCTGGTGGAGATCCAGGCGCTGGTCGACAGTGGCGGGCCGAGCCCGCGCCGGCTGAGTGTCGGCCTCGACCGCGACCGGCTCGCGATGCTGCTGGCCGTGCTGCACCGCCATGCCGGTGTCGCCTGCATGGACCAGGACGTGTTCGTCAATGCCGTTGGTGGTGTTCGCATCGGCGAACCGGCGGCCGACCTGGCGGTGCTGCTGGCCATCCAGGGCAGCCTGCGCGGCAAGGCGCTGCCACGCGGCTTCATCGCCTTCGGCGAGGTCGGCCTCGCGGGTGAAGTGCGGCCCGCGCCACGGGGCCAGGAACGGCTGAAGGAAGCGGCGAAGCTGGGTTTCAGCATCGCCGTGGTGCCAAAGGCGAACGCGCCGAAGAAGGCCATCGAAGGGCTGACGGTGCACGCGGTGGAGCGCATCGAAGAGGCCATCGAGGTCGTGCGCGGGTTGTAGGTGCGGGCTGGGCGCGAAGCTCAGCGCGGCGGCGGTTTCAAAGCCGGCAACAAACGCATGACCGAGCTTGGGCCGGTCAAGCCTTGCAAGTCCGGCGCAGGCAGCGTGGCATCTGCCGGGTACTCGGCGGCAAACGTGCTTGGCGTGCAACTGGGTAGCGACGCGATGCCCGAGGTCATCATCTGGCGGGCAGCCGGGCCGGTGCCGTAGTACGTGGACAGTGGTGCCATCATGCCTTCGCTCCAACTGCCGGCCTGCGCGAGCAGATCAGGGTTGCGTTGCAAGGCCGGGTAGTTTTTGATCAACGCCTGCAGCGGCGCCGAAAGCGTCGCCACGTGGCCGCCGTTCCAGCGCATGAACGCCTGGGTCATGAAGGCGTAGCGCCCGACCTTGGCAAGATCCCGCGTGGGCGCAGCGCCGTCGAGCCGCAGAAAGCGGTGCGTCGCATTCGCTGCTGTCAGATCGGTCGGGAATCGCCCCAGACTCACGGTCCCCAGGGCATACGCGCCGCGGTCGCTGGCTGTGCCAAGGCATTGTTCGACCTCGCGCTCCACCGTGGCGTCCACCACCTGGATGTCGCCACTGGTTCCGATGCCATCGATGCCGGCGTCCGGCTGGTCGCTGTAAGTGAAGTCCGCCAGAGAACCGGCCTGGCCGTTGCACGGGTACTGCACAAACGTCAGATTGGTGGCCGCTTGCACACCCGAGCCGGCACGCAGCCGGCAGATGTTGATCTGGCTCGACACCTTGGCATCGGCACCGCCAACCAGATGACCCCAGCCCCGCTTGCTGCCGACGAAATTGCCGCCCAGATACCCTCGCACCATGGCGGTGTTGATGCTGGGCCGGTTCTGCGCCTGGTCGTCGGTGGGCAAACCCTGAGCCACCTGCATTGCCCGGTACAAGGGCAGGCTGGCAGCGACCCCGTAGAGGCGCTGCTGCACGGGTTGCTCGAAGGAACCGCTCGTCGAAGACTGGCTCTGGTCGAAGAAACGGTTCATTCCAACGATGCTGTCGTCGTTCACTTCCGAGACACCGGCCATCGGCCGCTGCAACTGCGTGGCTGTGCAGTTGTAGGTTGGTGCCACGCCGGGGCTGGAGGTGTCGATGCAGGTGCCGGTGCTGGGAGCCAGGAAGCGCACCTTGTCCACCAACACTGCGGTGCTGTGCGCAAGCACTGCGGCGTCGAGCGTGGCTTCCAGCCCGCTGTCCGTGCTTGTGTACATCGCCACGTTGAGGCCGGCAAGGGAGGCAAAGGCGCTGGGAGGAGTGCTCCTGATGCGGCAAGACGCTGCCTGCATGCGCTCTTGATCCGCCAGGATTTCCCAGCTCGCTGGACTCAAGGACTGGCCGCGGACGTAGTAGTAGGTTGTCAGCGTTGTCGGTTCGCACAAGCTCACGAATCCGCCGCCAAAGGTCCACAGCAGACTTTCACCGGTTGCGACGTAAACCTGCAAAGTGCTACCGGCCATCGTCTCTCCCGGACTCAACGCGTTTGCGGACAGGCAACAGCTTGCTGCAATAGCGCCTAGTGTCCTGTCCCGCTGATACGTGAGCAAAGTCGATGCAGTTTTTCGAGGATCGAATCTGCGGTGGCTGTCCACTTGAAGGGCTGGCAGTTCGTGTTGTAAGTGGTGACGAAGTGATCGA